>JBFIOX010000091.1:0-9083 GCA_041610455.1 Gemmatimonadota bacterium | reverse complement strand
GTCCGCCGGGGCGAGGTTCACGGTGATGCGGAGCCCCGGTACGTGGATCCCGAGCTGCGACGCGGCCGCGCGGATGCGCTCGCGCCCCTCCCGCACCGCGCTCTGCGCGAGCCCCACCATCTGGATCATGGGCGTGCCGCGCGTGATCGAGACCTCGACGCGCACCGGGCGCACGTCGAGCCCCATCACCGCGGCCGATCGCACCGTCTCGACCATCTCTCCCTCCGGGCGGGGCCGGGCGCGTCGCCATCCGCCGCGCCGACCCCAGCCTGCCCGCGCGCGCTCAACCCCGGATCATCGAGCCGCTCCCTTGCCGCCGCCGACGCTGGCGCCGACTCTGGGCGGGACCCGAGGGGAGGAGGGCCGCTTGATCGATCGCAGCGCCGCACCGCGCCTCGCCGAGCGCACCTGGCCGGAGGTGGCGGAGTGGTTCCGGCGCGACCCCCGTCTGCTGCTGCCGGTGGGGACGGTGATGCAGCACGGCCCGCACCTGCCGCTCGACACGGACGTCATCATCACGACGGCGCTCGCGGAGGGCGTCGGGGCGGCCCACGGGATCCTCATCGCCCCCACTCTGCCCTACGGGTCGGGGTCGGACGTGGACCGATCGTACGCCGGGTCGTCGATCCTCTCGCACCGCACGCTGCACCGCGTGCTCAACGACCTCGTGGCCGCCTGGGAGGCGCAGGGGCTGGCCGAGCTGGTGCTGCTCACCTCGAACGGGTACGGGCCGCACTACCGCGCTCTGGTGAGCGTGGTCGCGGGCGAGGTCGCGATCCGCGCGGTGGACACCAACGTGGTCGACGTGTCGCCAGTGCTGCGCACGCCCTCGGCGCCCGAGCGGGCCGGCGAGATCGAGACCTCGCTCCTCCTCTATTTGTCGCCCGGCTCCGTGAGGCGGGACGCGATCGCCGACGCCGGGTCCGATGGCGGTCGGGATGCCGCTCGCGTCGACGGGACTGAACCCGTGCCACTTCCTGGCACGAATGGTGTAATAGGGCGACCGACGGCCGCGACGGCCGAAAAAGGAAGGCGAATCTATGAATACCTGGTCCGCTACATCGGCGATCGGCTGTTCGGCGAAGCGCCCGCCCCCGTCTGAGGCCGGACGGGCCGCGGCGACGCGCCGGACGACCGCCGTGGCCTGCCTCGCCGTGGGGCTGGCCGCCGCTCCCGCGCTGGGCGCCCAGGAAGTGGACGCCGGCCAGCTCGAGGTGCGGGTCGAGGGCCGGCGCGTCGGCCTCGAGCGCTTCCGCGTTTGGCGCACGGGCTCGACGGTGAACGCGGTCGCCACCATCGAGCGCGACCGGAGCGAGGAGTGGCAGGTGGGGGTGCAGATGAACGCCGATCTGCTGCCGGTCAAATACCAGCTGCGCGAGGGGCGCCTGCAGCGGGTGGGCGGCGAGCGGCTGGCCGACCGGGTTCGCTTCCACATGGTGACGGACGAGGGGGAGCGCTGGAAGGAGTTCCCGGCCGCGGGTGTGCAGGCGGTGGTCGAGGACGGCGTGTCGCACCACTATCTGGTCCTCCTCATGGTCCTGCGCGCCGCGCCGGGCAACAGGGCGGCCGTCGTGGTGCCGTCGAGGGGCGAGGCCGCGACGGCGCGCCTGGTGGGCGAGGCGGCGGATCGGGTGTCGATCGGCGATCGCTCGGTGAGCGCCACGCGGTACGAGATCCAGGTGGGCGGCGCGACGCACACCCTCTGGGTCGACGCGGAAGGGCGTCTGCTGCGTGTGCTCGAGGCAGCCTCCGGGCGGGAGTCCCTTCGGCTGCCGGCGCGCGACTAACCAGGCCTCCGCCCCCGCTCCACCTTCCTCCCGCGGGCCTCGGCGAAGCCCGTTCCCCGTCGCGGCGGCCCGGGGCCCGGTCTGGACTTTCTCGGCCGCTTTCGGTTGTTTCTAGCGGCTCGACGCGCGATGGCCGTCCCGCGCGCGCGACCGCTACGCGCGGAGGAGATCATGTCCGAGGCCCCACGAGCGCCGGCCGAGAATCCGGCCAGATTCCCGAACCTGCTCCAGAGGATCGGGATGGTGTTCGTATCGCCGGGCGCCCTGTTCGAGCACCTCAAGGCCCGCCCGGTGTGGGTCGACGTCATGGTGCTCATGGTGGCCCTCAACGTCGTCGCCAGCCTCCTGCTGCCCGAGGAGGCGCTGCGGCAGATCATCGAGGGCCAGATGCCCCCCGATGCGGAGCCGGCCCAGATCGAGAGCGCCATGGGGTTCGCCCGGACGTGGGGACTGGTGCTCTCCGTGCTGGGGACGCCGATCTCGGTCGCCGTCGTGGCCGGGGTCCTGCTTCTCGCCTACAACGTGGTGCTCGGTGGCGAGGCCACGTATCGGCAGCTGTTCAGCGCCGCCTCGCACGCCTTCCTCGTGCTGGTCGTGGGGGGGCTCTTGACCATCGGGCTCCTGATCGCCGGCGGCGAGCAGGTCGTGCTCTCCCCCGGTCTCCTGATCCCCGGTCTGGGCGAGGGCTACCTGGCCCGGTTCCTCCTGCGCATCAACGTGTTCGCGCTTTGGAACGTGGCCCTGCTCGCCATGGCGGTGAAGCGGATCTACCCCAAGCGCTCGGCGGGCGGCGCGGCGGCCTACCTCCTGACGCTCTACGCCCTGGTGGTCGGGGTGTCCGCCATCCCGGGGGGCGCCTGAGCGGTCTCGGGCCGCGAAGAAAACCGGCATCCCGCGGGTATGTGCACGGGGCGATCGAACCGGCGGGTCGGCCGCGACGACATCTCGGGGGGACTTCGTGGGGCGACGCGACGAAGACGCGAGGCGCCCGGCGCGAAACGAGGCGGAGCGCGGGCGACCGCGGATTAACGTCTCGCGCGTTTCGCGTGTTGTTCAGGCGACCGGGCGGCTGAAACCCGGTCCTGAAAGGCACCGTACCGTCCGCGGTACACCGATCCCGGCAAGCCCGGGTGATCGATAGAGGGGTTCGTTGAGCAAGAAGAAGAAGATCGTCATCGGGATCCTGGTGGTGGGGGGGATCGCGGCCCTGGCCTACGCCGCCACGCAGCGGGATTCGCGGGGCGTGGTCGAGGTGCGCGTCGAGACGGTGGAAACGCGCGATCTGGTGGCCCAGGTCTCGGCCACCGGCCATATCGAGCCCAAGACCCAGATCGACATCACGACCGATGTGGCGGGCCGCATCATCCAGCTCCCGGTCGAAGAGGGGCAGGACGTGAGAGAGGGTGATCTCCTCCTCCAGATCGATCCGGCCCAGTTCAGGGCCGCGGTCAATCGGGCGGAGGCGGCCCTCTCTCAGGCGCGCGCCGCCGAGGCGCAGCAGCGTGCCGCCTATCAGCAGGCGCAACGCGATGCCGACCGCTTCGTGGCGCTGCGCGAGCGCGGCACCGATTACGTGACCGCGATCGAGGTCGAGCAGGCCGTGACCGACGCCGAGGTGCAGATGCGCTTGTGGGAGGCGGCGGACCACGCCGTCGAGCAGGCGCGGGCCAACCTCGAGCAGGCCCAGGATCAACTGTCCAAGACGACGATCCGCGCTCCCATGTCCGGCCGCATCACACGCCTCAACGTGGAGCGTGGCGAGACCGCGATCGTCGGGACGATGAACAACCCGGGCAGCTTGCTGCTCACGGTGGCGGACCTGTCGGTCATGGAGGCGGTGATCGAGATCGACGAGACCGACGTGCCGGACATCGCCATCGGCGACTCTGCGTGGGTCGAGGTCGACGCGTTCCCCAACCGCCGCTTCGCGGGCGTGGTGACCAAGATCGGCAACAGCTCCATCGTGCCGATCAATCCGGCCACTACGGGCACCAGCAATCAGGCCATCGACTTCGAGGTCCGGATCACGCTGGCCGACCCGCCGCAGGGGATCCGCCCCGATCTCTCGGCTACGGCCGACATCATCACGGATACCCGCAAAGGCGTCCCGGCCATCCCCATCACGGCGCTGACGCTGCTCGACGCGGACGAAGTGGAGCGCATCCCCAACGAGAACCTCCCGGCCTCGGAGCGCCGCACGAGCGCCCGCGACGTCGAGGGCGTGTTCGTGGTGGAGGGCGACATCGCGCGATTCCATCCGGTCGAGGTCGGCATCGCCGGGGAGAACTACTTCGAGGTGCTCTCCGGCGTGGAGCCCGGGACGGTCGTGGTGTCCGGCTCCTTCCAGGCCATCCGCGACCTGCGCGACGGCGACCGCATCAAGGTCGAGCGCGCCAGGGCCGCGGGCAGCAGAGCCGTGAACGGCTCCGAGCGAGGAGATCCGGGAGCATGACCCAGCGACCCACCGGCGACGCGATCATCGTCACCCGCGGCCTGAAGAAGGACTACGTGATGGGGGCCGAGACGGTGCACGCCCTCGACGGCGTCGACGTCGAGATTCAACGCAACGAGTACGTGGCGATCATGGGCCCGTCGGGGTCCGGCAAGTCGACGCTCATGAACATGATAGGCTGCCTCGACACGCCGACCGCCGGGGAATACATCCTCAACGGCCAGCCGGTGCAGAATCTGGATGACGACGAACTGGCCCGCATCCGGAACCGGGAGATCGGGTTCGTCTTCCAGACGTTCAACCTGCTGCCCCGGGCCACCGCCCTGCACAACGTCGAGCTGCCGCTCATCTACGCGGGCACGCCCTCCAAGGAGCGGCGCGCGAAGGCGAGCGCGGCGCTCGAGCGGGTGCAGCTCGCCGACCGTATGGACCACAAGCCGAACGAGCTCTCGGGCGGGCAGCGCCAGCGCGTGGCCATCGCCCGCGCTCTGGTGAACGATCCGTCGATCGTGCTGGCAGATGAGCCGACGGGGAACCTCGATTCGGCCACCTCGGCCGAGATCATGGGGGTGTTCGACCAGCTTCAAGATGCGGGTCAGACGATCATCATGGTGACCCACGAGTACGACATCGCGGCCCACGCGCAGCGCGTGATCACGCTGGTCGACGGCAAGGTCTCCTCGCACGATGCCCAGATCCCCACTGAGCGCTTCGCGGCGCCGGTGACCGGCTAGGCGCGATCGGGCGCTACCGCCCATGCGCTTTTCCGAGGGGATCCGACTCGCGCTCCAGCAGATCCGCGCGCAGAAGCTCAAGTCGTTCTTCTCCATCGTCGGCGTGATCATCGGCATCACGTTCCTGATCGCCGTGATCACCATCGTGGAGGGCATGAACACCTACGTGCGCGAGGACTTCGCGGGATCGCTGTTCGGGGTCAACACCTTCACGGTCGTGCGGCGCAGCCAGATCGAGACGGGGCGCGCGGACGCGGCGCGGCGGCGGCGACAGGCGCGCAATCCCGATCTGACCATGCGCGACGTCGAGATCGTGCGGGCCGCGGCGCCCGGAGCGAGGCATTTCGCGTGGGCCGCCGACCGGGGGATGCCGGACGTGCGGCACGGGTCGCAGAGCCGCCGCAACGTCCGGGTGATCGGCGGGTCGACCGAATACGAGGCGATCCAGGGCTGGAAGGTCGCGGAAGGCCGCGGTCTCACTCCCGTCGACGGTCAGCAGGCGCTCCCCGTCGCCGTGATCGGATCCCAGATCGCCGAGAAGCTCTTTCCTACCACGTCGGCCCTCGACAAGCCTATCCGGGTGGGGGGGCAGCGCTTCCGCGTGGTCGGCGTGTTCGAGAAGCAGGGCGGGTTGCTGGGGAACGTGCGGGACGCCTCCATCCTCATCCCCTTCTCCACCTTCGACCGTAGGATCTCGACGCGGCGCGAGGAGATCGATGAGATCCACGTGAAGGTGAACGCCTCCGCCGATATGGAGCACACGATCGCTGCGGTGGAGGGCGCCCTGCGGCGCGATCGGCGGCTGCGACCGGGGCAGGAGGACAATTTCCACATCCAGACCTCGGGAGACCTGCTCAACGCCTGGGAGACGATCAACCGAATCCTGTTCGTGGCGCTCCCCGCCCTGGTCGGCATCTCGTTGGTGGTCGGCGGCATCGTGATCATGAACATCATGTTGCTCTCGGTCACCGACCGGACGCGCGAGATCGGGCTGCGCAAGTCGCTCGGCGCCAAGCGTCGCGACATCCTGTTCCAGTTCCTCACGGAGGCGTCGACGCTCTCCATCGTGGGGGCCATCCTGGGCATCGGGGCCGGGGTCGGGCTGGCGCGCCTCGTGTCGCGGTTCTCACCCCTCCCGTCCACGGTGTCCTTGCCGTGGCTGGTGGCGGCCCTGGTCCTGGGTCTCGGGGTGGGGATCCTCTCCGGGCTCTACCCCGCGTACCGCGCCTCCAAGCTCGACCCGATCGAGGCCCTGAGGTTCGAATGACGCCGGGACCGCTCAAGCGCCGCGAGGGCGGCATGGGCTTCCTCAGCACGATGACCGAGGGGATCGCGGTGGGGTTCGACGCGCTCCGCTCCAACAAGATCCGCAGCGGGCTCACCATCCTCGGCGTCACCATCGGCGTGCTCGTGGTGATGGTGATGGCCGCGGTGATCACCGGGATCAACACGAGCTTCACAGACCTGATGTCGTCGCGCGGGATCACCACGTTCTACCTGGCGCACTTCGACTTCTCCTCCGGCGGGATCCAGACCGGGCTCGAAGAGGAGGAGTCGGACTTCATGCGCAACGATCCGCTCGACGCCCGGTGGGCCCGGGATCTGGCGCGGCTGCCGGAGATCCAGAGCGCCGCCGCCATGGTCGATCTCGGGCAGTCGGGCTATCAGGCGTCGTGGGGCTCGAATCGGGTCGACATCTCGCTGTACGGCGTGAGCGCCGACTTCTTGGAGATCGACAGCGGCGACATCATCGACGGACGGTGGTTCACGGAGTCGGAGGCCCAGCGTCGCGAGCCCGTGGCGGTCGTCGACTCGGCCACGGCGCTGGATCTGTTCGGGGGGCTGGACCCGCTGGGACGCGACATCCGCATCTCGGGCCGGGCCGATGGCGCGAGCTTCCGGGTGATCGGGGTATACCGGCCGCCCGCCAACCTGTTCGCGGGCCTCGCCACGCACTACGTCATGGTTCCGTTCGCCAGCGCGGACAAGCTCCTCCGGGTGTGGGACCGCATGATCAGCTTCATGATCCGGCCCGAGCCCGACGTGCCGCTCCAGCGTGCCCTCGATGTGACGCACGCGCGGATGCGTCAGCTGCGGAAGCTGCAGCCGGGCCAGGAGGACGACTTCGCGATCATGACGCAGGACCAGATCCTGGATCTGTGGGGCCAGCTCACCGGCGTCCTCTTCTCCGTCATGATCGGTCTGTCGAGCGTGGGGCTCATGGTGGGCGGGGTGGGGGTGATCGGCATCATGATGATCTCGGTGACCGAGCGGACGCGCGAGATCGGCCTCCGCAAGTCGATGGGCGCCCGACGTCGCGACATCATGTGGCAGTTCCTCGTCGAGGCGGCGACCCTCACGCTGGTCGGCGGGGGCGCCGGGCTCATCGTCGGCGGCTCCATCGTGTGGGCGCTCAACGCCTGGACGCCGGTTCCGGCCACGGTCCCCATGTGGTCGGTCGTGGCCGCCCTGGCGGCCTCCGCCCTCACGGGCATCGGCTTCGGGCTGTACCCCGCCTCGCGCGCCGCCGGGCTCGAGCCCGTGGACGCGCTGCGCTACGAGTAGCCGTGCGCGGCCGAGCGCAGCGAGCGATGGGCCCCGGCACGAGCGAACCATCCGCATGAGCGACGCGGTCGACCTCCTCGCCATCGCGGCCCATCCCGACGACGCCGAGCTGACGTGCGGGGGGACGCTGGCGCGCTGCGCCGAGCAGGGCTACCGGACGGGCATCCTCGATCTCACGCGCGGCGAGATGGCCACGCGCGGGACGCCGGAGATCCGGGCCGAGGAAGCCGCGCGTGCCGCGCAGGTGCTCGGCCTGGTCTTTCGCGGCAACGCCGGCCTGCCGGACGCCCACCTCGAGAACTCGGAGGAGGCGCGGAAGGTGGTGGTCGGCTTCCTGCGCCGCCTGCGTCCGCGCACGGTGATCCTCCCCTACCGCCGCGGCCGGCACCCGGACCACCGGATCGCGTCCGAGTTGGCCCGCGACGCCTGCTTCCTCTCGGGCCTGGCCGCGTACGACGGCGGTGCCGCCGAGCGGCCGGCCAAGATCCTCTACGCGCTGGCCTACCGCGAAGACCCGATCAAGCCGACGTTCGTCGTGCCGCTCAGCGAGGCGCAGTACGAGAAGAAAGCCGCGGCCATCCGCTGCTACGCGTCACAGTTCCAAGGCGCGTCGCAGGCGGGTGAGATCTTCCCCACCGGACAGCCGCTGCTCGAGCTGGTGGAGACCCAGACGCGGCATTACGGATCGCTGATCCGCCAGCCCTACGGGGAGCCGTACTATACCGAGGAGACGGTGTCGGTGGACGACGTGGTGGCGCTTCCGGTCATCTCGATGTGACGACGCCCCGCCCGGGGGCCACCCGAGCGAGGCGCGCGGACCCCGTCGGGGAGCCGTGTGGCCTCATCGGCCGGAGCAGGTGACCTCCACCAGGAGCCGCTTCCAGCTGGGCACGGTCGGATCTCCGACCCGCACCACGCGGGCGCTCGCCGAGCCGCCCATCCGCATCCAGGGAGCCAGCCAGCTCCCGATCTCGCGCGGCAGGTGCCCGAGCGGGTCGCCCTGGGCCAGGTGCACCCACACGTCGTCGGGCTCGCCGCCCGGCGGGTCGGGGATCAGGACGAGCTCCTCGCGGGGGCGCATGCGCGCGAGGTGCCGGGCCCGGTCGTCGAAGGGGAGCCCGTGGACGGTGGCGCGGAACACGGGGGCCCCGGCAGGGGGCAACGGCGCAGGCCTGGTCAGAGAAGCGGTCATGGGGTCACGAGATCACGAGGCGGGCTCGGAAGCCGCCATCTGGGGTTTCGGGCGACCCGGCGGCCGGTCGCCGCGGAGGGCGACGGGCGCCGCCGGAGGCGAGTTGCGACGCCCGGGGCGACGAACACACAATACGCGCACATTCCCGTCCGGGCGAGCGCATGAAGAGCAAAGAGCATCGGGACATCTACCTCGACCACGCGGCTACGTCGCCGCTGAGGCCGGAGGTGTGGAGCGCCATGGAGGCCGAGTTGGAGCACTGCTTCAACCCGGCCAGCTCGCACGCCTTCGGTCGCCGGGCACACCGCTGTCTGGAGCTGGCGCGGGGTCGGATCGCCGAGCTGCTCGGCGGC
>JBFIOX010000090.1:0-9118 GCA_041610455.1 Gemmatimonadota bacterium | reverse complement strand
TACTACCAGCGACCCGACGCCGACCACGTCGCGCTCGACCCCGGCCGCACTTCGCTGGGCGGATACACCGCCGAAGCGGGCGTCGCCAAGGTGGGGGGAGCCCCGTGGCTGTGGGAGCTGTCGGCCGCGACGGTGTCGCCCGGGTTCGAGCTGAACGACATCGGCATCCTCACGCGCGCCGATGAGCATCGCGCCTCGGGATCGATCACGCACCGCCGGCTCGGACTCCAGGGATTCGCCCGGCAGTTCTCGGCGGGGGCTTTCGGCCACGCCGCCTGGAGCTACGGGGGCGTGCGGCAGGCGACGTCCATGGGGCTGTTCGGCAACGCAGTGTGGAAGAACTTCTGGCGCTCGTACGGACAGGTGCAGCTGCACACCCGGGCCCTCAGCGACGACCTGACGCGCGGCGGTCCGCTCATGGGCACCCCGCAGGCGTGGTCGATCGATCTGGGTCTCTCCGGCTCGCACGCCGCGCCCACCTTGTGGTCGGTGGCCGCCTCCTCCTTCTTCGACGAGCTCGGAGGGTGGTCGGCCTCCCTGAGCGCCAGCGTCTCGGTCCGTCCCGACCCGCGCCTCGAGGTGACGCTGAGCCCGGGCGTGACGAGGTCGGACGTCTCCCGGCAGTTCTTCGACGTGTTCGCCGGGGGGCCGTCGGCCACCTTCGGCAACCGCTACGTGTTCTCGCGGCTCGATCGCAGCGAGCTGTACGCACAGCTGCGCGTCGGTTACGCCATCTCGCCGGATCTGACCCTGCAGCTCTACGCGGAGCCGTTCGCCTCCTCGGGCCGCTTCCACGAGTTCGGCGAGCTCACCGAGGCGGGCGGGCGGACGGTGCGGATCTACGGGAGCGACGGCTCGACGATCGAAACCCTCGAGGACGGCTCGCACGTCGTGACCGACGGGGCCGATCAGTTCACGCTGTGGAACTCCGACTTCCGCCTGCGCTCGTTCCGCTCCAACGCCGTGCTCCGGTGGGAGTGGCGGAGGGGTAGCACCGTGCACCTCATCTGGCAGCAAAACCGATGGTATTGGGAGGGCAGGGGCGATCACGTGGGCCCGAGCTCGCTCTTCCGCTCCTTCGGCGATGCGGGCGAGCACATCTTCGTCGCCAAGCTCACCTATTGGCTGTCGTTCCGTTGACCTCGATCCCCGAACCCGGCAGGGACGTCGTGATCCGACCCATTCTCGTCACAGGCGGCGCGGGCTTCATCGGCTCCGCGCTCGTACGCCACTTGATCCGTGAGACCGGCGAATGCGTCGTGAACGTCGACTGCCTCACCTACGCGGCCACGCTCGAGTCGTTGGAGGAGGTCGCCGCTTCGCCCCGCTACACCTTCGCGGAAGTGGACATCTGCGACGCCGCCTCACTGCGCGAGGTGTTCGACTTGTACGCGCCCAAGGCGGTGATCCACCTGGCGGCCGAGTCGCACGTCGATCGTTCCATCGACGCCCCGCTCGTCTTCCTGCACTCGAACGTGATCGGAACGTGCACCCTGCTGGCCGAGGCGCGGCGCCATCACGCGCGCCTGGACGAGGAGTCGAGCCGTGCGTTCCGATTCCTGCACGTCTCCACCGACGAGGTGTTCGGAAGCTTGGGCGAGCGGGGCTTCTTCACGGAGTCCTCGCCGTACGACCCGAACTCTCCCTACTCGGCCAGCAAGGCGGCCGCCGATCACTTCGCGCGGGTGTGGCACCGCGTGTACGGCTTGCCGGTGATCGTGACCAACTGCTCGAACAACTACGGTCCGTTCCAGGTCCCGGAGAAGCTGATTCCCAGCATGATCCTGCGGGCGCTCGAGCGCCGGTCGCTTCCCGTGTACGGCGACGGCCGAAACGTGCGGGACTGGTTGTTCGTGGAGGACCACGTGGAGGCGCTCCTCGCGGTCTTGGCGCGGGGCCGAGTCGGCGACACCTACTGCATCGGCGGAGGCGCCGAGCGGCAGAACATCGAGGTCGTGACGCGGATCTGCGAGATTCTCGATGAGATCCGGCCGAGAGGCGACGGGCGCAGTTTTCGCAGCCAGATCTCGTTCGTGGCGGATCGCCGTGCCCACGATCGGCGCTATGCGATCGACGCGAGCAAGGTCGCACGCGAGCTGGGTTGGAAGCCACGTCACACCTTCGAGACCGGCCTCCGAGAGACCGTGGAGTGGTATCTGGCCAACGAGTCCTGGTGGGCGGCCATCCGCGAGAACACCTACCGCGGCGAGCGGCTCGGACTGGCGGTGCCCGCATGAGCGGTGGCGCCGAAGCCCGGCGCGGCGGTGGGGGCGCCTCGGCGAGCGCCGCGCACCGCCGCGGCATCCTGCTGGCCGGAGGGTCCGGCTCCCGCCTCCATCCGATGACGCGGGCCGCGAGCAAGCAGCTCCTCCCCATCTACGACAAGCCGCTCGTCTACTACCCGCTCTGCACGCTGATGCACGCCGGCGTGCGCGATGTCCTCGTCATCACGACCGCCGAGGACGCGCCGGCCTTCGCGCGTCTGCTGGGCGACGGAAGCCAGTGGGGTGTCGACTTGCGGTACGCGGTGCAGACGACCCCCGGCGGGATCGCGCAGGCGCTCCTCATCGGTCGCGAGTTCCTCGACGATGGCGCCTCGGTGCTCGTCCTGGGCGACAACATCTTCTACGGGCACGGACTCCCCGAGCTCCTGCAGGGGGCGGCGGGGCACCGGTGGGGGGCCACCCTGTTCGGCTACTGGGTAAACGATCCGGAGCGCTACGGCGTGGCGGAGCTGGACGGCTCGGGCCGCCTCGTGGGGATCGCGGAGAAGCCGACCCGGCCGCGCTCCAATTACGCCGTCACGGGACTCTACTTCTACGACGAGCGCGCCCCGCGCTTCGCGGCCGAGCTGCGCCCGTCGGCGCGGGGTGAGCTCGAGATCACCGACCTCAACCTGCGCTACCTGGAGGCGGACGAAGCCCGGCTGGAGAAGCTGGGCCGGGGCTTCGCCTGGCTCGACACGGGGACGCCCGACTCGATGCTCGAGGCGGCCGACTTCATCCGGACGGTCGAGAAGCGGCAGGGGCTCAAGATCGCCTGTCCCGAGGAGGTGGCGTTCCGGATGGGATTCATCGATGCCGACGGGCTCGCGCGCGCCTGCGACCCGATCCGACACACCGCGTACGGCCGATACCTGTCGCGCCTGCTCGCGCAGGAGCGCGGCGACGGGTGGCGCCCCGAGCCGTCGCCGCGGCGGCTCACGGAAGCCGAACCTCTCGTGAGCGCGGCACCGTGAGCGGCCCCGTCGGCGAGCGCGTGCCGAGCCCCGTCGCGATCCTCGATCCGCTCGGGCCCATCCTCTTCCGGCGCCGCGTGCACCGCGACGAGCGGGGCGCCTTCGTCGAGAGCTACCACGAGCGGCGCTATCGGGACATGGGTCTGGACGTGCGCTTCGTGCAGAGCAACTGCTCCACCTCGCACCGCGGCGTCCTGCGGGGACTCCACTTCCAGCACCCCAACCCGCAGGGCAAGCTCGTCTCGGTCACGCACGGCGAGGTGTTCGACGTCGCCGTCGACATCCGGGTCGGCTCACCGACCTGGGGCCGCTGGTACGGGGTACGTCTGTCGGCGGCGAACGGCCTGCAGCTGTGGGTTCCGCCCGACTTCGCGCACGGATTCGTGGCGCTCAGCGAGACGGCCGATCTCTCGTATCACTGCACCGCCCCGTACGACCCGGAATCCGAGCACACCCTGGTCTGGAACGACCCGGCGATCGCCATCGACTGGCCGGTGGCCGAGCCGGTCCTATCTCCCAAGGACCGCGCCGGCGAGACCCTGGCCGAGCTGCGCGCCGCGGGGAATCTCCCGTCGTTCGAGTCCCTGCCCACGATCGCCTCCGCCACCGCCGGGCGGCCGAGAGAACTCACCGCGGGCTGAGTCTCGGCCGATGAAGGTGCTGGTCACCGGGCGGAGCGGGCAGGTCGGAAGGGAGCTGGTGCGAGCGCTCCCGGACGTCGCCGAGGTGATCGCCACGCGGAGGGACGAGCTCGATCTCTCACGGCCCCACGAAATCGTGCGGCGGCTGCACGAGCTGCGTCCCGATCTGATCATCAACGCCGCCGCGTATACGGCCGTGGACCGCGCCGAGGAGGAGCCCGACGAAGCGCTGGCCGTGAACGCGCACGCCCCCCGCATCCTGGGCGAGGAAGCGGCCCGCATGGGCGTGCCCGTGGTGCACTACTCGACCGACTACGTGTTCGATGGCGAAAAAGCCGCACCCTACGAGGAAGCCGATCGCACCGCGCCGCTCAACGTGTACGGGCGCACCAAGCTCCTCGGAGAGCGCGGGCTGCGGGCGTCGGGTGCGGCGCATCTCATCTTTCGCGTCGCGTGGGTCTACGGGAGTGGTCCGGCAAACTTCCTCGCCACGATGTTGAAGCTGTTCGCGGAACGGGACACGGTCCGTGTGGTGGCGGACGAGCTGGGAGCCCCCACGTGGTCCCGCGACATCGCGCGGGGCACGATCGCGGCGCTCCGAGCGGTGGGGGGAGACCCGCGGGGCTGGACGCGGTCGAGGCTGGCATCGGCGCTGCGCGAGCGGGGCGGGCTCTACCACCTGGCGCCGGCGGGCGAGACGTCGTGGTACGGGTTCGCCGCCGAGATCCGCCGCCTGGCGGAAGCCTCCGACGCGTTCACGACCCGCGTCTCGTCGCTGGTCGCGATCCCCGCCCGCGAATGGCCATCCGCGGCGCGCCGCCCTCGAAACAGCCGATTGTCCAGCGGCGCGCTCGCTTCGGCGCTCGGAGTCCGGTTGCCCGATTGGCGAAATGGGGTCGAGTCCTGTCTCCGGGAGATCGCCGCGACCCGGGAGGTCTCCGCGGTCTAGCGCCGCTTTCTTCGCGATGCTGTGGCCGGCCTCACCGGTTAGCTTTCTCTCCTCGAGTTCCGAACCAAGGGGGAGAGAAAGACCATGCGCCGTGTACTCGATCGCCCGCGAAGCCTCGGCGCCGCGCTCGCCCTCGTGGGCGTGCTCGTCGGCGCCAGCGCGCTGTACGGGCAGAGCGCCGCGACGTTCGAGCCCGAAGCGACGCGGGACAACGCCTTTCCGCTCACGATCCAGAGCATCATGCGCGGGCCCGAGCTGGTCGGCCAAACGCCGACCGCGATCCGCTGGTCCGACGATGGGCGGTGGCTGTACTTCCGTTGGCTTCCGGGCGGACGCGAGTGGCATGCCGATCGCGAGCTGTACCGTGTCCCGTCGGCGGGCGGGTCGCCCGAGCCGATCGACGAGGAAACCGAGGAGGCGCTGGCCCCTCTGCTCGGTGAGGGCGACGTGTCGCCCGACGGCGCCTCGCGCGCCGTCTCGTCCGATGGCGACCTCTATCTGATCTCGCGCGCCACCGGCGAGTTCAGACGGCTAACTCGCACCGACGCCGCGGAGCACAGCCCGGTCTTCTCCGGCGATGGCGCCTCGCTCTTCTTCCGAGAGGGCCGCAACCTGTTCGCCTACGACCTGGCCGACGGGGCGATTCGGCAGCTCACGAACCTGCCGGCCGGCGCGGAGCCCGCCGAGGAGAAGGAGGCCGAGGGACAAAAGGCGTTTCTCGAGAAGCAGCAAGAAGAGCTGTTCGAGCACGTGCGAGTCTCGGAGCGACGCGAAGCAGAGCGGGAGGAGCGGCGCGAGCGCCGCGAAGCCGCCCGGGCGAAGCCCCTCTACCTGGCCGCGGAAGAGGAGGTCGGTGCGCTCGTGCCCGATCCCCACGGGCGCCGAATCGCCCTCACGGCGTTCAAGTCGGAGCAAGCGCAGCGCACCGACATCCCACGCTGGATCACGGCCACGGGTTACACCGAGAACACCGAGATGCGGGCCAAGGTGGGGGACGCGCAGGGCGGCACGCGGCTGGCCGTGATCGAGACGGAGAGCGGGGAGGCCAAGTGGCTCGACCTCGTTCCGGACGCGGATGACGACCTCGCGCTGGCGACGTTCGTGGGTTGGGACGACACCGGATCGCACGGGCTCGTGTTCGCGGTAGAGGCCGACTACAAGACCTGGCGCCTGTACGCCTACGACGCCCCCTCGGGGGGGCTGACGCTGCTCGACTCGTTGCACGATGAGGCATGGGTAGGCGGACCGTGCTTCGCCGGCTTCGGCGGGGGGTGCATGGGCTGGCTTCCCGCGTCGGAAGCCGGCTCCGATGGGACGCCGCGCGCCTGGTACGTGAGCGAGGAGACTGGGTACGCCCATCTGTACGCGATCGACGCCGACGGAAGCGACAAGCGGGCGCTGACGAGCGGCGCGTGGGAAGTCGATGAGGTCGAGATCCCGGAGGGCTGGGACGCCTTCCTCATCCACACCAGCGAAGTCTCGCCGTTCGATCGGCACCCGTGGCGCCTGGGCTTCGACGGATCCCGGCGAGAGCAGCTGCTCGAGGGTCCGGGCTCGTTCGAGATCACGCCGTCTCCGGACGGATCGCGCTGGGCGGTCGTCCACGCGCGCGCCAACCGACCTCCGGAGGTGTTCCTGGCCGAGGCGCGGCCCGCCGCCGCGCTCACGCAGGTCACGGTCTCGCCCACCGAAGCGTGGCTCGGCTTCTCCTGGATCGAGCCCGAGATCGTGCGTTTCGAGGCGCGCGACGGCGTCCGCGTCCCCGCCCGGATCTACCGACCGCGCGACCTCCGGGCACAGCCCAACGGAGCCGGCGTGGTGTTCGTGCACGGTGCCGGATACCTGCACAACGTGCACCGTTGGTGGTCGACCTATTACCGCGAGTACATGTTCCACCACTTTCTGGCCGCGCAGGGGTACACGGTGCTCGACATCGACTACCGCGGCTCGGCCGGCTACGGACGCGACTGGCGCACGGCGATCTACCGGCACATGGGTGGCAAGGATCTGACCGACCAGATCGACGGGGCCGATTACCTGGTCCGGGCCGAAGGCATCGATCCCGACCGGCTGGGCATCTACGGCGGCTCGTACGGCGGGTTCATCACGCTGATGGCCATGTTCACCCACCCCGGCGTGTTCGAAGCGGGAGCGGCGTTGCGCGCGGTGACCGACTGGGCGCACTACAACCACTGGTACACCAGTCGCATCCTGAACCTCCCGGACGAGGACGAAGAGGCGTACCGGCGGTCCTCCCCCATCTATTTCGCCGAGGGGCTGGAGGGACATCTCCTCATCGCGCACGGCATGTACGACACGAACGTGCACTTCTCCGATGTGGTCCGGCTGGCGCAGCGACTCATCGAGCTGGGCAAGGAGAACTGGGAGATGGCGGTGTACCCCGTCGAGAACCACAGCTTCGTGGAGCCCTCGTCGTGGACGGACGAGTACCGCCGCATCTACGAGCTGTTCGAGCGGGTGATCGGCGGGGGCCGTGACTCGCTGACGCAGGGGGCGGGTGGCTGAACCCCCCGGACCGCCGCTCGCTCGCGCAGCTCGGTCCGTCGGCGGCGCCGCAATCCGGCCGCGACGGCTGGCGGCCGCCTGCCTGACCGCCCAACTGGCGCTCGGCGGCTGCGCGGAGCGGCCGCCCGAGTGGCGCGCCGAAGAGGAATACCGGTGGCGCCCTCTCGAGCGCCGCGGGGACGCCGCCGGCGGGTTCACTTCGCTGTCGGCCTCGCGGACCGGGATCGCCTTCCGCAACGACTTCTCCGAGGAGAGCCTGCTCGAGAACGACATCCTCGCCAACGGCTCCGGCGTGGCGCTCGGGGACTTCGATGGAGATGGACGCACCGACGTATACCTGACGAGCGTCGAAGGTCCGAACGTCCTCTACCGCAACCTCGGCGACTGGCGGTTCGAAGATGTCACGGCGTGGGCGGGCGTCGCGCTGGAGGGAAGCGTCTCCCGCGGGGCCGCGTGGGCCGACGTCGACGGCGATGGGGACGCGGACCTGCTCGTCACCCGCCACTCGCGGCCCAACGTGCTGTTCCGCAACGACGGCCCGGACGGATTCACCGACATCTCGACCGAAGCGGGCTTCACCATCGCCCGCGCGAGTCACAGCCTCGCCCTGGGCGATGTCGACGGGGACGGCGACCTCGACCTGTACATCGTCAACTACAAGGACCGCTGGGCGCGCGACGTGTTCGCGCCGGCGGAACGGACCTACGACCGCGTGATCGGGCGCGAGGGCGACCGCTATTTCATCCGCCCCGGCTTCGAAGGCTATTTCCGCGTCGTCCGGACCGCGGAGGGATGGGGGCGTTGGGAGTTCGCGGAGCCCGACGAATACTACCGAAACGACGGAGGCCGCTTCACGCACATCCCGTTCACCGATTCCACGTTCCGCGACGAGGAGGGACGCCCGCTGACGCGGGAGCCCGACGAGTGGGGCCTCGCGGCCCGCTTCGCCGACCTCGACCTCGACGGCGATCTCGACCTGTACGTGTGCAACGACATCAACAGCCCCGACCATCTTTGGCTCAACGACGGATCCGGAAACTTCCGTCTGGCTCCGCCTCTGGCGCTGCGCAAGACGAGCGCGGCCTCGATGGCGGTCGACGTATCCGACGTCGACCGGGATGGGTGGCCCGACTTGTTCGTGGCGGAGATGCTCGGCTTCGATCCGACCCGCCGGAAGACGCAGGTGCCGGAGGTGGATCCCGATCCGGCCAGGCCCGGCCAGGTGCTCGCGCGGCCCCAGGTGAAGCGCAACACGCTGCAGATGAACCGGGGTGATGGCACCTTCGCCGAGACCGCCCTGGCGGCGGGGGCGGCGGCGTCTGGCTGGACGTGGGGGGCCATGTTCCTCGACGTCGATCTGGACGGGTACGAGGATCTCCTGCTCACCAACGGCAACGTTCTCGACTGGCTCGATGGCGATGCCCAGGAGCGCACGCAGGGCGTGTCGGCGGGCGACGCTTGGAGACGCCTGCGACTGCAGTTTCCCCCGCTCCCCCTCCCCAACATGGCCTTCCGCAACGTCGGGGACGGCACGTTCCGGGATGCCAGCGCGACGTGGACGTTCGGCGCCGAGCCCGACATCTCGCACGGCCTGGCGGCGGGCGATCTGGACGGGGACGGGGACCTGGACGTGGTGATCAATCGCTTGAGCGCGCCCGCCCTCGTGCTCCGCAACGATGCCGGGGCGCCTCCGCTTCGGCCTCCCCGCCTACCACCAGGCAACCGTGATTCGCCGCACGCCTCACCTGATGGCGCCCTACGATC
>JBFIOX010000089.1:0-9138 GCA_041610455.1 Gemmatimonadota bacterium | reverse complement strand
TTCTTCTTGGCGTACGCGGCGCAGGGGGCCAGCGATGACCAGGCCAGCAAGGTGGGGGCGCAGCTGCGCGATTTCCTCGGAAAGACGGCCGGGGCCCTGCGCGCGCTCGAGACCGAGCTCGCGGGCCTCGTCGAATCGGAGGGGCTGGCGCCGGCCGAGGCCTACGACGACCTGATCGCGGTCACGGCGCGCGACGCCGCCCGCGCGGGCGCGGCGGTCCGGCTCGTGGCGGCGCAGCCCTCGATCGGCTCACAGCTCGTCGACAACCTGAACGCCTCGCACCACGTCCGCGCCCTGCTCACGGACTTGTTCCTGCTCGACGACGTGATCTGAGGGGCTCCGCCCCGGCCGCTGCCTAGGGCGCCGAGGGGGATCTTCGCCGCTCGGCCTCGGCGATGCGGGCCCGCTCGGCCTCCCAGCGTGTCTGCACGGTCGCGCGCAGCGCCCGGAAGTCCGCGTGGTCGGCGAGTGCCTCGAAGGCCGGCTCGTGATCCCACAGCACGGGGTAGATGGCGCCCCGCTCCACCGCGCGGGTCGCCGACTCGACCGCCGCCTGGGGCTCACCGAGCGCGGCCCGCACCGTCGCCATCTGGTAGTGGACCCAGAGGTCATCCGCCCCGTGGTCAGCCATCTCCTCGATCTGCGACAGGCTGGCGCGCAGATACCGGCGGGCCTGGGTCGCGTCCCCGCGCGCCAGTGCGATCTGGCCCAGCGTCGTATTCGCGTTCTTGATGAAGAAGATGCCGCCGCTCTCCGAATGGCGCATCGCGGCCTCGGCCTCCGCCTGTGACCCATCCAGATCGCCGGCGCGGAACAGCCGCAGGGCGGCGCGGGCCCGCACGCGGGGATCCGTGGGGGAAAGCTCAACCTCCCGCCGCGCCAGGCGCGCCATCTCCGCCAGATCGCCTTCGGCCTGGGCCGCGAGCGCGAGCACGTTCACGTTCGACGAGCTCTCGCCCGAGAACTCTTGGTCGAGCGCCGCCATCGCGCGCGCCTGCTCGGGGAAGCCCATGAGCGCGTACACGCCCCCCATGTTCGTGCGGGCGAACACGTGGGGGCGCAGGCGCTCCGACAGCCGGTACAGCGGGAGGGCATCGGCGGGGCGACCCACACCGCCGTAGAGCAGGGCCAGGTTGTTGGCCGCGTCGGCGTTGTTCGGATTGAGCTCGAGCGCCCGCTCGTTGGCCACGATCGATTCGTCGATGCGGCCCAGCTCCGCGAGCGCGAGACCCAGCGCCTTGTGCGCCTCCGAGCTCTCCGGCACCAACTCGACCGCGCGGCCGGCCGCGGCGAGAGCCGAGTCGGCCCAGTCGATGGTCGCCCCCCACCGGCTCACGGTCTGTGCGTAGGCGTCGGCCAGCCCGGCCCACGCTTGTCCGTAGGAGGGATCCTTGGCGATCGCGTCCTTGAACAGCTGGACGGCGCGCTCGTTGGCCGCCGGCTCGTACTGGGCGTACGCCTGGCGCCCCCGCGTGTACAGATCGAACGCGGTCAGATCACCGGTGGGCACGCTGGCCAGCCGGGCCTCCTCCGCCGATGAGAGCGTGGCGCGCAGCGCGTTGGCCACGGCCAGCGCGATCTCCGACTGCACCGCGAAGATGTCGGTCAGGTCCCGGTCGTAGCGCTCCGCCCACAGACTCGCGTTGGTGGCCGGGTCGACGAGCTGGACGTTGATGCGCACCTGGCCCTGCGCGCGCCGCACGCTGCCGCTGACCACCGCGCTCGCGCCCAGCTCGGAGGCCACCTGCTGGAGCGGCAGCGAGGTGCCGCGATAGGGCATGACGGTGGGCCGGGCCAGCACGATGAGGCCGTTCACCTTGGACAGGTTGGTGAGCAGGTCCTCGTGCACCCCGTCGGCGAAGAACGCGTAGGCGTCGTCCGAGCCCGAGTCCTCGAAGGGGAGCACGGCCACGGTGGGCAGGTCCTGGTCGGCGCGGGCCGCGATCGCCGCCACGCGGGCCTGGAGCGGGGTGGCTCCGCCCGGCAGCCCGCCGTCCGCCACCGTCACCTGCCCGCCCCCCCGCAGCACCCACGCGAGGGCCACGAGCCCCCACACGATGAGCGCGCCGATCCCGCCCATGATCGCGTTCCGCCACGTGAACAGGCCCGCGGCCCCGCCCGGCGGCACGGGGGCGGGCGGGGGCGCCTCGCCCACGTCCGCGAGCGACTGGGTCGGGGACACCGCCTCCTTGCTCCCCATGCCCTCCTGGACGAACGCGGTGGCGAGCACCACGGGAAGGCCGATGATGAGCAGAACCAGGGCGAACGGCTGGACCCAGGCGGGCAGGCTGAGGCTCTCGGTGAGCGTCTCCACCACCTGGAGGGCCACCCACGAGCCCGCCAGGTAGATGCCCAACACCTGCCACAGCGACCGGCGGTGGATCTCGAGAATGAGCTTCTTCAAGCGCGGCCCCCCAGCTGGCGCGTCCTCGCGATTCGTGGCCCCGGTTCGAACTACGGAAGATCGCCCTACGCCGGCTCGTTTGGCCAGTGTAGAGCGCCCGCGGGCTCCGCAGATCGGCGGTGGGGCCCTCGGCGGGGCCGGGCTCGGCGCGCTCCCTCGATCGCTGCCTCCTGACGAGCCGGCTCAGGCCGCCGGTGAGCCCCCCGCGACGGGCCGGCGCCCGCCGCCGGTCAGGCCGCGCCGGCCCCGCGCTCCGCTTCGTGCCAGGCGGCCAGCACCTCCACCTCCTTCTCGGGCGGCAGTCCGGCCCCCGGCTGGGCGCGCCGGGCCTCGGGCAGGGTCTTCCACCACGCCAGCGTGTCCCGCGCGGTCTCGGCCAGGGGCCGGAAGGTGAGGCCTGCCGCGAGGGCGCGGTCGATCGACACGCGCAGCATCCCGGCCGATTCCCCCTCGGGGGGCACCCAGTTGGTCATGTGCCCCCAGGGCGCCACGCCGTGCCGGGTCATGAACTCGGCGTCGACCCAGGTGAAGGTGGCGCTCGAGCCGAGCGCCGCGCGGATCCCCTCCAGCATGGCCCCGAAGGTCCGGGGCCGGGCCGGACCCGTCGCGTTGTAGGTGCCCCCGTTCCCGGGCGCCTCTACGAGCCGCACGATCCACTCCGAGAGGTCGCGCGCATCGATGTTCTGGACCGGATCCTCCGGGCTGTTGGGAGCCAGCACCTCGCCGCCGCGATCGATGCGCACCGGCCAGTAGGTCCAGCGGTCGGTGTTGTCGCCCGGGCCGATGATGAGCCCGGGTCGCACGATGATCGCCTCGTCGCCGAACGCGTCGCGCGCGGCCTGCTCGCACAGGGCCTTCATGCCGCCGTAGGTGGCGCCCGTGACCTCCTCGACCGTCGGGTCCTCGAGCTGCGCCACGGGGTGGTCCTCGGTCATGCCGACCGCCTCGAAATCCCGGTAGGCGGAGATGGAGGACACGAACAGGTAGCGCTGCACCCGGCCCTTGAGGAGCCCCGCGGAGTCCCGGACCCAGCGCGGCACCGAGGCCGAGTTGTCGATCACCGCGTCCCACTCCCCCTCCTCGAGCGCCGCCAGGTCGTCGTCGCGGTCGCCCTCGAGGTGCTCCACACGCTCGAAGTATTCGGGGAAGAACGGGGGATCCGTCCGCCCCCGAGTGAAGATGGAGACGTGGTGTCCGCGATCGATCGCGTATTTCACTTGATGCGGTCCGATGAACCGCGTGCCGCCCAGGATGAGGAGCCGCTTGGGCTCCACGGCGGGGGGCGGCGAGGCGCAGGCCGCCGGCCCGATGGCGCTCACCAGCCCCAGGGCGCCGCCCGCCTTGAGGGAGGTCTTCACGAACTCCCGTCTCGAGGTCCGGTCCATCGCTCTCCCTTTCTGCGGTCGGCCACCCACGTCAGTCGTCGTCCGCGAACTTGCAGTCGTACCAGCTGGGTCCGGCGCCCAGATCGACCTTGAGCGGGACCTCCAGCTCTATCGCGCCCTCCATCTCCTCGCGCACCGCGGTGCCCACCCGCTCGACCGCGGCCTCGCGCACTTCGAACAGCAGCTCGTCGTGCACTTGGAGCAACATGCGCGCGTCGGACCCCGACTCCAGCCGTCGGTGCAATCTGATCATCGAGAGCTTGATGAGGTCGGCGGCCGTCCCCTGGATGGGCGAGTTCGTGGCGGTACGCTCCCCGTAGCCGCGAATGCCGGGGTTCTTGGAGCGAATCTCCGGAATGTACCTCCGTCGCCCCACCAGCGTCTCGACGTAGCCCTGCGAGCGCGCCAGCTCCTTCATGCGCTCCAGATACGAGGCCACGCCCGCGAAGCGCTCGAAGTAGCCCTCGATGAACTCGCGCGCCTGCTCGCGCGCGATGCCGAGCTGCCGCGCCAGGGCCACGGGCCCCTGACCGTAGATGGTGGCGAAGTTGATGGTCTTGGCCTGCTCGCGCATGCCCGGGGTGACGCGATCGGGCTCCACCCCGAAGATGCGGGCGGCCGTCTCGCGGTGGATGTCGCGGTCGGCGCGGAACGCGCGCAGGAACGCCTCGTCGCCGGACAGGTGCGCCATCACGCGCAATTCGATCTGCGAATAGTCCGCCGCGACGAAGACGTAGCCCGGCGCCGGCACGAAGCCGCGACGGATCTCGCGTCCCAGCGAGCGGCGGATGGGGATGTTCTGGAGATTCGGGTCGGAGGACGAGAGGCGGCCCGTCGCGGCCACCGTCTGGTTGAAACGCGTGTGGATGCGGCCGTCTTCGTCCGCCAAGCGCGGCAGCACGCTCACGTAGGTGCCGTCGAGCTTGTCGAGCTCGCGATGCTCGAGGATCAGGCGCGGCAAGGCGTGGCCCATCTCTGCCAGCTGCTCGAGCACGGTCTCGTCGGTCGAGGGTCCGGTCTTGGTCTTCTTGATCACCGGCAGCGCCAGCTTCTCGAACAGCAGCGTGCGCATCTGGGGGACCGAGCGCAGGTTCACCTCCTCCCCCGCGATCTTGTGGATCTCCTCGCTCACCAGCGCGAGGTCGCGATGCAGGCGTGCCCGCAGATCGGCGAAGAACGCGAGGTCGATCCCGATCCCGGCCCGCTCCATGGCCGCGAGCACCGGGATGAGCGGCATCTCCACCTCGCGGAACAGACGCGCCATGTCCATCCGCTCCAGCTCCTCCTCGTCCCGCTCGGCGAGGGGAAGGAGGACCGCGGTGGCCGGGGCGGCCCAATCCATGACGCGCGCGGGCCCCACCTCTTCGATCGGGATCCGCGAGCGGCCGCTCCCCGTCACGTCGTCCCGGGCCAGGAGCCCCACATCGAGGCGGTCGGGCGCGAGCGTGGCCAGCGATCGATCGCGGCGCGCCGGATCGAGGCAGTACGAAGCGATCTCGGTATCGAAGGCGTGCGCGGGCGCGAGCCCGCCGAGCGCCGCTCCGTGCCGGGCCAGGATCTGCATCGTGTATTTGAGGTCGTGCCCCACCTTGGGCACGTCCGACGCGAGCAGCGCGCGGAGCCCCTCGAGCGCCGGGCCGTCCAAGCCCGGCAGGTTGCCGGCCGGTGGCCGCTCGAAGGCGAGCGTCGGGTTCCCCTCCGCGTCCCGCGCGACCTCCGGGGGCCGATGGCCGAGCGGCAGGTAGTAGGCTCGATCCGGTGCGCCGCCGAGCGCGAGGCCCACGAGATCCGCGCTCAGCGGGTCATCGGCGCTTCCCACGGCGAAGAGGGCCAAGCGGGGGGCGCCCTCTACATCGGACAGCATGGCCGCGACCGCCTCCGGCGTGTCGACCAGCGTGAGCTCCGGATCGAAGCGGTCCCGCTCGGAGACGGAGACCTCGAGCTCGCGCAACAGGTTGTGGAACTCGAGCTCCCGGAAGACGGCCGCGGCCTTGTCGCGGTCCAGGGGCTCGGCCCTCAGGCCCTCCAGGTCGAGCCGGGTGGGGGCGTCGGTGCGGATCGTGACCAGCTCCTTGGAGAGGCGCGCCGCCTCGGCGTGCGCGAGCAGGGCGTTGCGCGCCCGCGCGCCCGACACCTCCTCGGCATGGGCCAGGATGGACTCCAGGTCGCCGAACTGGTCGATGAGATCGGGCGCGGTCTTCTTCCCGATCCCCGGAACGCCCGGCACGTTGTCGGAGGCGTCGCCCAGAAGCGCCAGGAAATCCGTCACCCGTTCGGGGGGGACGCCCAGCTTCCGCTCGGCCGTGTCGTGCGTCACCCACTCCTGCTCGACCCCGGCCGGTCCTCCGCGGCCCGGGTTGAGGAGCAGCGTGTTCTCGTCGACGAGCTGGTAGAAGTCCTTGTCGCCCGAGACGATCACGGTGCGGAGCCCCTCGGCCGCCGCCTTGCGCGCCAGCGTCCCGATGACGTCGTCCGCCTCCCAGCCATCGGCCTCGATGACCGGGACCCGGAACGCCTCGAACACCTCGCGGCAGCGGGGCAGCGACGCCCGGAGCTCGTCGGGCATCTTCTCGCGCGTGGCCTTGTACTCGGGCAGCAGGTCGGCGCGAAAGCTGTGTCCCGCATCGAACACCACGCCCAGGTAGTCCGGCTCCTCGTCGGCGATGAGCCGCATGAGGAAGCGGGCCATCCCGTACGGGGCCGAGGTGTTCTCGCCGCTCGACGTCGTGAGGGGGCGGCTGATCATGGCGAAGAAGGCGCGGTAGATGAGGGCGTACCCGTCGAGCAGGAACAGGGTGGGGCGGTCGTCGTGGGGGGGCGGATTCATTCCCCTAGTTGTAGGCCCGGGGGGAGCGTCGGGCCAGCGGGCCGCCCGGCGTTCGGGGATGAAAAAAAGCGCGCCCCCCCGGGCGAAGCGGGGCGCGCCGGAGTGGGAGCGGTGACGCGCTCAGGCCGGCCGGGTCACCCGGGTCGCGTGCAGACCCTTGTCACCCTGCGTGCACTCGTAGCTCACCTCCATCCCCTCGGACAGCGTCTTGTACCCCTCCATCTCGATCGAGGAGTAGTGCACGAAGATGTCGTCACCACCGTCCGGCTGCTCGATGAAGCCGTACCCCTTCGCATCGTTGAACCACTTCACGCGACCTAGTGGCATCCTGCGGCCTCCTGCGACTGCTTTGAACGGATGTTTTCCGGGGAAAAGTGTTGCGCGGCGCGCCGTCGTCACCCCCTCCGGAATCGAGACGCCCCTATGCTACGGAGCACATCCGGCACCGTCAACACGAGGTCGCCCACCCCTGCGGGAGGGGCTTCGCGAGGCACTCTTCAAGGGAGTACGGGATCGAGCTCCGGGTACAGGAAGCGGTAGATCTCCGTCAGCTCGGTGACCGCGCGCACGTACTCGCGCGTCTCCCGAAAGGGGATGCGCTCGACGAGCTGTTCGGGGTCGCGGAACTCCGGGAAGTCGCGCCAGCGCACGTAGCGGTGCGGCCCCGCGTTGTACGAGATCATCCCCGCCACGCGCGACTCGCCGAAGCGGCCGAGGACATCGGCCAGGTAGCGCGTGCCCAGCAGGAGGTTGACCTCCGGCACCGTGAGTTGCTCGCGGCGGTACTCGGGAAGGCCGGCGCGCGCGGCCACGTCGCGGGCCGTCTCGGGGAGGAGCTGCATGAGCCCCACCGCGTTCGCGGGTGACCGGATCTCCGGATCGAAGAGGGACTCTCGCCGGGCCAGGCCGGCCACGAAGTGAGGCGACAGCCCGCGATCGCGGGCCGCGGCGACCAGCGCGTCGCGGAAGGGGAGCGGATAGATGGCCTGGAGCAGCGGCCGGCTCCAGCGGGCGCGGCGCGACTTGGCCCGCCACCCCTCGGCGATGCCCTCCTGCGTCCACCCGGCCCCGTTGAGGGCGTGCGCGAACGCCAGGACCTGATCGGGATCGGAGGGTCCGCGCTCGCGGACCGCGCGATACTCGCGGCGGGCACGGGACGCCCACCCCACCTCGCGCAGGCGGTTCATGCGCGAGAGCGCGGCGGCATAGGTGTCGTTCAGCGGTGGCAGCATCCCGGTCTCGCGGAGCTCGAGGCCGCTCCAGGGATCGCGACCGATCCGTGCCGAGGCGAGAAAACCGTAGTAGTCGAGCGGATCGTGCCCGATCGTCTCGAGGTAGGCCGCGCGAGCGGCCGCCGTGTCCCCGCGCGCCTCCGCGATCCGTCCAGTCCAGTACAGCGCGCCCTGGTACCACTCGCCGCGGGGGTAGCTTCGTCGATACTCGTCCAGGCGCTGCCGCGCCGCGTCGAGCCGACCCGCGTGGTAATCCAACAGGAAGAGGCGCTCGAGCGAGCGGCTGCCGTAGTTGGAGCCCGGAAAGCGCGTGTAGGCGCGCTCGAAGGCCGCGTGGGCCTCCGCGGTTCGCCCGGCATCGTGGTGCGCGTCGGCGATCAGATAGGCAGCCTGTGCGGCCGCGCTCCCCGTCCCGCGGGCCGCGTTCTCGTAGGCGCGATCCGCCGCCCCGCTTTCCCCCACCGAGGCGTAGGTGCGCGCCGCGAGGAGCCACATCGACGCGGGGTTCTCGCTGGACGCCGGGCCGCCGATCCAGGGGCCGAGCACCTGCAGGGCACGGCGGGGCTCGCCCTGCGCCACCAGGGCCCCCGCCAGGGCTTCGGCGATCTCGGGCCGCTCGCGCTCGGGGGCCGCTCCCAGCGCCGCTTCCAGATGACCCACCGCGCGGGCCACGCGCCCCGCCCGCGCATCCGCGCGTCCGACCTCGTGCCGCGCGCGCCACGAGCGGTCCAGGCGGAGCAGGGCCGTGCCGGCATCCGCCGAGGCGCGGCCGGCCGCGAGCGCCGTCCGGTACGCGGCCGCCGCCCCGGCCGTGTCGCCCCGGGCCAGCAGGTACGGAGCCACGTGCCGCTCCGCGAGCGCCGCCGAGACGCCTTCGCCACCGCGGCGGGCGAGGGCCAGCCCCCGCTCTCCATCGCCCGACTCGAAAGCCAGTCGGGCCGCGGCCAGCAGCGAGGAATCGGCGGGTAGGAGCGGGTGGCCGGCCAGCGAGTCGGCCAGCGCGAAGGCGCTCGGTCGCTGCATGGCGGCGAGTACGTACAGACGCGAGAGCCCGAGCCACGGGGCCAGATCGGGGTTCTCCGCCTGGGCGGCCTCGAGCTCGCGGAGGGCGCCGGGGGAATCGCCGAGCCTCGACAGCGTGCGGGCCAGGCCCACCCGCACGGCCAGCGCGGGCGGGGCGGTCGCCTCGGCCAGGTGCGCCCGGTACAGCTCGACCGCGCGCCGGGTGCTGTCGAGGCCTGCGTAGGCTTCGGCCAGCGTGCGCGCCGCCTCGGCAGCCAGCGCCGGATC
>JBFIOX010000088.1:0-9163 GCA_041610455.1 Gemmatimonadota bacterium | reverse complement strand
GCCTCGCACCCGCGCCGATCGCCGTCCTGCTGGCCTTCGCCGCGAACGCCGCGGCGCAGGAGTCGCACCCGCCCGGCCACGCGCACGATCCCGCGGCGCACGTCGAGGCGGCCCCCCCGTCCTCCACCGCCGCGGCCCGGACGCCGCCCGCCCTCCCGGCCGAGAGTCCCCTGGTCGAGGTGCGCCTCGACGAGGCGGCGCGCCGGCTGGAGCTCGTGTTCGGCCCGCTCTCGCTCCCCGCCGGCGAGGCGCACCTGCGCCCGCCGGTGCAGCTCGCCGAGCTGCCGATCGCCGGGTGGCTGCACGGGTTCGAGTGGGACATGCGCGACGGCGCCGGGAACGCGCTTCCCGACCGCCTGCTGCACCACGTCAACCTGATCGATCCGGACAACCGCGAGCTGTTCTCGGCGGTGGCGCGTCGCGTCATGGCGGCGGGCCGCGAGACCAAGCGCGAGCGCATGCCCGGCGTCCTCGGCTACCCGCTCGCCTCCGGCACGCGACTCCTGGTGAGCGCGATGTTCGCGAGTCTTCCGGACCGCTCGGTCGACGAGGCATATCTGCACATCGCGCTCGACTACACGCCGGAGGATGACCCGGGGTGGCTCGGGCCGTGGACCGTGTATCCGTTCTACCTCGACGTCATGGGGCCTGTGGGGGAGAAGGAGTTTCCGCTGCCGCCGGGCACCCACGGCATGAGCTGGGAGGGCAGCCCGGCCATCGACGGCCGCATCCTGGCCATCGGCGGACACATGCACGATCACGCGGATTGGATCCGGTTCGAGGATGTGACCGCCGGCAAGGTGCTCTGGGAGAGCGAGCCCGAGCGGGACCCGACGGGGCGGGTGACCGGCGTGCCGACCGGCAAGCTTTGGTGGCGCGGCGGGGTGCGGATCCACCGTGATCGCGTGTACCGGATCTCCGTCCAGTACACGAACCCGCTCGACGCCCCCGCCGCCGACGGGGGCATGGGGGCGCTCGGGGGGATCATCCTCGCCGGCGACGGGGGATGGCCCGAATTCGACCGCACCGATCCCGCGTACGTGGAGGATCTGCGGAACACGCTCGAGAAGCCGAACGAGGTGCACGACCACGGCGGGCACGGGCGCTAAGCCCCGCGCTCCGCGTCCCGGACGCCGGCCCACCGCGCCGGGACCGGGCGGGATCTGACCGGTGCCGGAGCTCCCCGACATCACCGTCTACCTCGAGGCGCTCGAGTCTCGCGTGCTCGGTCGGCGGCTCGAGCGCGTCCGGCTGGCCAGCCCCTTTCTGCTGCGCAGCGTCGAGCCGCCGCTGGCGGATGCGGAATCCCGCCAGGTCGTAGCCCTGCGGCGGGTGGGCAAGCGCATCGCCATCGGGCTCGACGGGGAGCTGTGGCTGGTGATCCACCTCATGATCGCCGGCCGCCTGCGCTGGAAGGAGGCGGGCGCCCAGATCCCCCGGCGGCTCGGGCTGGCCTCTTTCGATTTCGCGCACGGGAGCCTGCTCCTCACCGAGGCGGGGACCAAGAAGCGCGCCTCGCTCCACGTCGTGCGCGGAGCCGCGGGGCTCGCCGCGCTCGATCCGGGCGGTGCCGAGCCCCTGGAGATCGACGAGGAGAGGTTCCGCGAGGCGCTCACCCGCCACAACCACACCCTCAAGCGCGCGCTCACCGACCCGCGGCTGCTGAGCGGGATCGGGAACGCCTATTCGGACGAGATCCTGCACCGGGCCCGGCTCTCGCCGATCACCTGGACCGAGCGGCTCGACGCCGACGAGATCGCGCGGCTCCACCGGGCCACGCGCGACACGCTCACCGAATGGACCGAGCGGATACGCGCCGAGACGGGCGGCGCGTTCCCGGAAAAGGTGACCGCGTTCCGCGAGGGCATGGCGGTGCACGGCCGGTACGGCCAGCCCTGCCCCGACTGCGGGGCGCCCGTGCAACGCATCCGCTACGCCGCCAACGAGACCAACTATTGCGCCTTTTGCCAGACCGGGGGGAAGCTGCTCGCCGACCGCGCCCTGTCTCGTCTGCTGGGCCGGGACTGGCCACGCACGCTCGAAGAGCTGGAGAAGCTCCGCGATGGGTGACGACCGCGCGCAGCGCCGATGATCCGGTTCCACTACCATCCCTCGCCGCGCGACATCCCGCGCCTCGGGATCGCCAAGGGAGATCGGCTGTGCCACGTGTACAGCGACACGTCGGTCGAGGAGCTCGAGGCGTGGGGAGCGCGACACGGGCTGCGCCCGGAGTGGATCCACGACGGGACGCTCCCCCATTACGACGCGTTCGGAGAGCGGCTGCGCTGGTGCGGCCCCGGGGTGGACCGCGCGCGGCTGAAAGAAGACCTGCGCGCCTGGCGCAAGCGGCGCGGCCCACGAAAGGGACACGGCGCCCGTGAGGATCGCCGCGGGCACTTTCCGGAGGGCGACGAGTAGGCGGTCGACTCCTCGGATAGGCGGCCGGCTCCGCCAGTTGGCGGCCAGCGCCTCTAGTAGGCGGCCAGCTCCTCGATCGCGCGCGCCAGGTCCTCGACCTGCGGCAGGATGGCGGTCTCGAGCTGCGGTGCGTATCCGACGAACGTGTCGGTGGACGCGACGCGCCGCACGGGCGCATCCAGCCACTCGAACAGCTCGTCGGCCAGCCGAGCCGAGATCTCGGCCCCGAACCCCCACGAGCGCGCGTCCTCGTAGGCCACCAGCACCCGATTCGTCTTGATGACCGAGCGCCGCACCGTTTCCATGTCGAGCGGGCTCAGCGAGCGCAGGTCGATGAGGTCCGCGCCGATGGGCCGCCCGTCGCGCTCGAGCTGGCGCAGCGCCTTGCGGGTCCTCTCGACCAGCGCCCCGTAGGTCACGATCGTCACTTCCGAGCCCGTCTCGACGACCGCCGCCTTGCCGAACGGAATCATGTAGTCCGGCCCCGGATAGGGGGACTTGTTGTAGGTCTGGCGGTACAGATGCTTGTGCTCGAGGAAGAGCACCGGGTCATCGCAGCGGATGGCGGTGCGCAGCAGCCCGTTCGCGTCGAGGGCGTTGGACGGGCAGATCACGCGCATGCCCGGCGTGTGCGTGAACAGCGTGGCGCCCGTCTGCGAATGGTAGATGGCCCCGCCCGACAGGTATCCGCCGTAGGTCGTGCGCACCACCAGCGGGCACTTGAAGGCGCCGTTCGAGCGCCACCGCACCGTGGCCACCTCGTTGCGGAGCTGGTGGAAGGCGGGCCAGATGTAGTCGAAGAACTGGATCTCGGCGACCGGCTTGAGACCGCGCACGGCCATCCCGACGGCGCGCCCCACGATGTTGGCCTCGGCCAGCGGTGAGTTGAACACCCGCGTCGAGCCGAACTGCCGCTGCAGGCCGTGCGTCACCTTGAACACGCCGCCCTTGCCCTTGACCTCGTCCAGGCAGGCCTCGCGGCTCGCGTCGGCCACGTCCTCGCCGTACACCACGATGCGCGGGTCGCGCGCCATCTCGTCGCGCAGGCAGGCGTTGAGGAGGTCGACCACCGTCGTCGGCTCCCCCTCCAGGGCGGGCTCCGTCTCGAAGTCCTCCGAGGTCGGATCGACGTCGGGCGAGTAGACGTGGAGGTACACCGTCTCCGCACCCGGCTGCGGCCGCTCGGCCGCGCGGTCGGCGGCCTCGCCCACCTCACGGTCCACCTCGGCCTTGAGCCGCTCCAATCCCGGCTCGTCGATCACGCCGCTCTCGATCAGGTAGCGGGCGAAGGTCGTCAGCGGGTCGCGGTGCGCCTCCGCCTCGCGCTCGCTCTCGGGCCGGTAGGCCCGCTCGTCGTCGGACATGGAGTGGCTGTAGGGCCGGATGACGTGCGCGTGGACCAGCGCCGGGCCCTTCCTGGCCCGGCAGTACGCCGCGGCCCGCCGCATGGCGGCGTAGCTCTCGAGCGGGTCCGTGCCGTCGATCTCCTGGATCAGCAAGTGCGGGAAGCCGCTCACGAGCTGCGAGATGCTGCCCCCCGCGGTGTTCACCTCGACCGGCACCGAGATCGCGTACCCGTTGTCCTCGACCAGGAAGATGAGGGGAAGCTGCAGGTTCGAGGCGGTGTTGAGCGCCTCCCAGAACTCCCCCTCCGACGTGGTTCCGTCGCCCGTGCACACGAGGACGATCTCGTCGTCGGCCACGTCGACGCGGTAGTCGTCGTCGCGATGCGTGAGCCCCATGGCGGGAATGCGCATGATCGCTTCGGCGCACCCGACCGCCTGCAGGAACTGGGTTCCGGTGGGGCTCGAGGCCGTGACGATGTTGTAGTCCTCGTGCCCGAAGTGGGCCGGCATCTGGCGGCCCCCGCTCGACGGGTCCTCGGCCGCGCCGACGCCCTGCAGGAACATCTCGTAGGCCGTCATGCCCAGCTCGAGACAGAGGGCACGGTCCCGGTAGTACGTGAAGAACCAATCGTGGGCCGAGCTCAGGGCCCGTCCCGCCGCCACCAGCACCGCCTCGTGGCCCGCTCCCGAGATCTGGAAGAAGAGCTTGTTCTGCCGCTTCAAGGCGATCTCGCGATCGTCGATGCGGCGGGATGTGTACATGGTGCGGTAGATCGCGACGAGATCCTCGGTGCCCAGGTCGAGCCACTCGGGGCGCGAGAGCGCCGCGATTCTTTCGGTCGGAGTCGCCATCTGGTCGTCGTTTAAGGGTTACGTCGGGTAGCGTCGCGCGGAAGCGTGCATCGTCCGTACCGCACGTTCCGGGTCGTTTGGCCACGCGCCGCCGAACAGATCGCAACCCGTAAGCTAGCCACGGACTGGGGTGCGGACCACCGAGAGCCACCGTCCGCGCACCATTCCGGGCTCGGGGGTGGCGACCGGGTCGCGAGGCCTGGAGCGCGGGGCGCGGCTAGACGGCCGGGCTCTGGAAGAACAGCTGGATGCCGCTCAGCCCCAGCTGGAAGCCGATCGCCACGAGGATGAGGCCGAAGAAGCGCTCGAACACCCGGGCCGAGCGGGGCGAGACGGTGCGCGCGATGGGCCGGGCGAGCAGCAGCATGAGAAACACGACGGAGGTCGCCACGCCCACCGCCGCCAGCGTGCCGAGGGGGGGCCTCGAGAACGTCACCTGTTCGCGAATGGACAGGGTGATCACGGTGGTGATCGCCCCCGGGCCGGCGATGAGCGGCATCACGAGCGGCACCCACAGGTGGTCCTCCGCGTCGCTGTGCTTGTCGCGATCGCTCAGCACCGCCGAGCTCTCCCCACGCAGCATCTCGAGCCCGATGATGATGAGCACGAGCCCGCCGGCCGCCCGGAAGGCGGGCAGGCTGACCCCGAAGAACTCGAGGATCTCCGTGCCCGCGAACGTCGCCAGGGCCAGGATCACCAGCGAACCCAGCGACACCTTGAGCGCGGCGCGGACGAGGCGCTCCGAGCCCTGTGCCTCCACGATCCTCAGGAAGATCGGGAGCTCGACGACGGGCGCGATGAGGGCGATGAGCGCCGCCGAGGCGTACAGGAAGTGATCGATGACTTCGTTCAGAAGCCCCCCTCGTGGAGCCGACGCAGGCGGGGACCCACCGACCCCTGGTAGGCGCCGATCGGATCGCCGTCGCCCGTGGCGGGCATGAGCTGCATCAGCGCGTGCAGCATCGCCACGGCGTAGTCGGAGAACGTCTGGTAGTCCGGCGCGTGCCGAAAGCCCCACATGCCCAACGGGGCCAGCACGAGCCAGCGCAGGTCACCGGCCAGCTCGAGCAGCCCCTCCTCCTCGAAGGCCATGTCGGGCTCGCCGGTGGCCAGGCGCGTGAGGGCGGCCATGAACAGGGCCGAGGCCTCGGGCGACCACAGCTCGAGATCCGGATAGCGCGCCAGCACGCGGGCCGCGAACCCCGCGCCGCGATCGCCGCGGTCCTCGGAGGCCGCGCGGGCCTCCAGCCCCTCGGGCGCGGCGAGGCGCTGCGCCACCTCGGTGGGCTGCCCCGCGCCCGAGAGCAGCCATTCGAGCCGCAGGGCGGGGAAGGCCCGCTTGAGGGCGGCCACGAATTCCACGCGCGGCCCCGCCCGCCGCTTCCCATCCGCCGCGCGCTCGTAGTTGGAGATCGTCCCCAGGCTGAGCGATTCCGAGGCGGGAAGCTCGGCGTTGATCCGAGCCTGGAAGGCCCGCAGCGACAGCCCCTCCACGGACTCGCGAAAGTAGCGGAGTCGATTCTGAACGGTGTCCATTTTAATGAACATAGCCTCGAGGACCCTCGGGCGCGAGTTGACCCGCCGCCACGTGGAACGCGACATTCACGGCCCGCGGCCGGGCTCGAGACAGGCCGCGAGCACGGGACCCGGACCGCGGCCGCGATCCAGGGCGCACGCCAGGGAGGAGGTCGTCCTCGTCATGACCGGCGCATCGACCCCCAGCCTCGAAAGGCCGGCGGACGGCGACCCGCGAGCGTCCGACGCGCACGCGCTGGTCCACGATCTGCTCGAGACCGTGACCCGGCTGCCCACCCACGTCGAAGACCTGCGTACCGGACCGCCCGACGTGTTCGCGGACGCGAGCGACACGGACTGGTCGAAGCTGGGCTGGCGTGAGCTCGGTCGTCCCTACCGAGTCGAGAACTACTCCCGACGCCGCCGGGCCTGGGAGCGCGAGGCCGGCGAGACCATGCCCGTGCCCGTGCAGTGGGAGCACTTCAACCGGAACTTCCACGCCCTGTTCGCCTCCGACGTGCCCGCCCGGATGGCCGAGACCCGCAGGGCGTTGGGGCGAAAGCTCGTGGGGCTGCACCTGGCCGAGGTGCGGCACGTCCTCGCCGACCTCGTGCGGCTGGGCGTCTGGAACTACGTGCAGCGCGTCGAGGACGCGGTGTGGGATCCGCGGGGCAAGCGGGCCCTGTTCGAGGGGCTGGACGTGTCGCGGCCCCGAGTCCTCTTCCTGGGGGCGGCCGAGGGCTACGAGGCCATGCAGCTCCTGGCCCAGTACCCGGGCGGCGAGGCCGTGCTGGTGGATTACGACGATTTCTGCCGCACCGACCGGTTCGGCACGTTTCCGCGCTCGTACCCGTTCCTGGGCCACAACCCGCGCACGGGTGCCTGGAACGTGTACCGCCGCGACGACTTCGCGATCGATTTCGTCGTCTCCGACATCCGCGACCTCGACTACGGCCCCGAGTTCGACATCGTGCTCAGCGTGGGGCTGATCGAGCACTTCCCCGACGCGCACAAGCCCGAGGCCATCGCGTGGCACCGCCAGTTCCTCAAGCCGGGCGGATACGCGATCATGACCACCCCCCGCCGCCAGTGGAGATCGCGAGCCTTCTACCTGGCGATGGGCGAGATCATGAACTTCGGCTACCGCGAGCTCATGGACGAGCGCCAGCTCGGCCTCTACGCCTACGAGAACGGATTCGAGATCCTGCGCGCCGGCCACATCAAGGCCCACAACGGCATCGTCGCGCGACCCCGCTGAGCGGACCTGGTGGTCCGCCGACACGACCCCGCTGAGCGGATCTGTCGGTCCGCCGAAGGAAGGTGGCCATGAGTCACAATCTCGGACGCATCGTGTTCGATGGCCGCACGTTCGATCACACCGCGGGCCTCGACCTCGTGCCCAGCCCCGGGCCCCTCGGGGGTCCCCGCTTCGTCATCCTGAGATTCGACAACGTCAGCCTCTCGTCCGGGGCGCGTCTCACCGTCGATCTCGGCTACGGCACCGATGAATTCAGCTCGGGGGCGGGATCGAGCTTCTGGAGCCGGCCCGTCGACGGCGCGGCCAGCCCGATCGCGATTCGCATCACCGGCGGGACCGGGAGTGCGCGACTGCGGGAGTACGGGAGCGGCGAGCCCACCATCACGGGCGTGCCCGGCACGTCAACCGGCAGCCAGACGAACCCAGACGTGTTCCTGCACGGGAGCCCGTACGTCGAGCCGATATACGAGACCCGCCTGGAGTGCAACCCGGGCTTCGCATGGCAGAACGCCGCGTGCGCGCTATCCACGGTGTCCACCACGGTGAGGAATCGGGTCGCGGCCTCGACCGGCATCATCGTGATGGTGGGGAACGGCAAGGTGAGCAGCTGCACGGGCACCCTCATCGCCTCCGACCTCTTCCTCACTGCGCGCCACTGTCTGACGGATCCTATGAAAGAGGACGTGCGCAGCGCGTCGGTCAGCTTCGACTACGCCACCGCCTGCGACGGCACCCGCCCCGCCGGTCACGCCACGCGGTTCTTCAAGGTGATCGACGAGGCGCTGGCCCCCGGCGTGGGGGGAGGCGACTGGGTGATCCTGCGCCTCGACGCCGCACCGGGCGCGCTGCCTCCTCCCCTCGAGATGCGGAATGCGGCGCTCATGGCCGGCGAGACCATCTTCACCATGCACCATCCGAACGGCGCGGTGAAGAAGACTCAGGCCCGGACGTTCGGCGGAGGCGCCTTCATCACCGGGTTCGATTACGCGGGCGGCAGCTCCGGCTCCGCCCTGTTCGATTCCTCCGGACGGCTGGTAGGCGGCCCCTTGAGCAACGGGTCGGGCTGCAGCGTGAGTTACGCCGCGCTCGCGCCCATCAAGTCCGCGCTAGCGAATCCCCCCGTGCCGGCGGTGCCGCTGGACGTGATGATCGTGTTCGATCGCTCGGGAAGCATGGCGAGCGCGGCGCCTCCCATGGGGCGCACGAAGCTCCAGGAGGCACAAGATGCCGCGTCGCTGTTCGTGCAGTTGGTGCGCGAGGGCGCGGGCGACCGCATGGGCCTCGTCACCTTCAGCTCGACCGCGAGCCTGCCCCGACCCATCGGCCCCACGGCCACCGTGAAGCCGCAGCTCGTGGGGGGCTCGCCCTTCACCGGCGGGGACATCGGTGCCATCACGGCGGGGGGGAACACCAGCATCGGGGCGGGGCTGGCCGCGTCCCTCCTGGCCTTCGGATCGGGCTCGCCCAACGACCGCGCCATTCTGCTCCTCAGCGACGGCCTCGAGAACACCGATCCGAGAGTCGCGGAGGTGGAGGGCTTCCTCGGCTCGACGAAGCTCTGCGTGATCGGGTTCGGCTCGGACGCCGAGATCGACGGGCCGCTGCTCTCCCGCATCGCCCGTGAGCACGATGGCGACTTCACGCGGGCGGTCGACGGCGTGACCCTGCGCAAGTTCTTCGGGCTGTGCTTCGGCAACATCTTCGCCACGGGCGCCCTCGGCGACCCCGAGCAGGTTCTCCTGGCGAGCCAGTCCGAGTCGGCGCCGCACGAGTT
>JBFIOX010000087.1:0-9168 GCA_041610455.1 Gemmatimonadota bacterium | reverse complement strand
GACGTGGAGATCCCGGACATCGAGGCCGCGCGCCGCGCGGCCGCCGGGCCCGAGGCGCAGGACGCCGCCTCCCCGCCGGGGGCGACCGGCACGGCCCCCGCGGCCGGCGGCACCGGACGGCCCGACCCCGGCGGCGGGCCCCCGGCCGCCACGACTTCGCGGGCTCCTGCGCTCGTCGCGCGGCTCGCGCTCTCGGCGGATGCGGATCGGCGGGGCGCCTTCGAAGACCGCCTCCTTCTCGAGCGACGCACCTCGCGCCTTCCGCCCGACGCGACCCCCCTTCCGGCGGCCGTCCTCGAGGCGGTCGAGCGGGAGGCGGCGGCCGCCGGCCAACACCTCCATGTGATCGAAGACGCGGAACGCGTGCGCGCCATCATGCGACTCAACCTGAGGGCCGTGGTGGAGGACCTGAACACCCCGCGCTACCGGGACGAGGTCGTCTCCTGGTTCCGCTACAGCCGGTCCCAGGAGCGCGACACCCGCGATGGACTCTCCGCGCGTTGCATGGCGATACCGCCCTGGGAGATGGCGACGCTGGCCCGCTGGCCGGGCGCGGCGCGCTGGCCCCTCCTCGGCGTCCTGGTGCGCGCCCTCTACCGCCACCGCCTGGGTCCGGTGCCGCGGCTCATGGCCCTGGCGGGTCCCTTCTGGGGGGGCGCCGAGGCGCTGAACGCGGGGCGCTGCCTGATGCGCGCGTGGCTCCTCCTGGAACGGCACGGGCTCCGGATCCACCCGTTCGGCAACCTCATCACCAACGGCACGGCCCGGGAGGACTTCTGCGACATCACCGGCATCGAGGACCCGTGGATCGTGTTCCGCGTCGGCTACACGCGGACGCCCCCACGCAGCGAGCGCTTGCGGCTCGAGGAGATCATCGTTGACTGAGGCGGCGGCGCCCGGCACGGCACGACTCGTAGAATGGCTGCTCCGGCTGTTCAGGCTGCCGGGGCTGCGCAGCCCCGGCATCTACCGCGTGTGGGGGCTACCCGCCCTGCAACCCGCCATAGAGCGGCTGGGACGCGCCCGCGCGTACGCGGCGTTCAAGCGGGCGCGGCGCGAGTGTCCCGCCTATCGCGAGTTCCTCCGCGCGCACGGCGATCCCGCGATCGCCGGCCCGCAGGAGTTCGGGCGCATCCCCGTGACCACCAAAGAGAACTACGTCAAGCGCTACTCGATCGAGGCGCGCTGCCACGGTGGGCGGATCCCCGACCGGGGCGTGGTCATCGACGAGTCCTCGGGCTCGAGCGGGGTCCCCAACAACTGGGTCCGCGGCGCGGCCGAGCGAGCCTCGACGCGGCGCCTCCTGCACCACGCGTATCGGCTGCGCTTCGGAGACCGTCCGCTCGTGTTCCTCAACTGCTTCGCGCTCGGCCCGTGGGCGACGGGGATGAACGTGTCGATGGCGATCGTCGATGTCGCGATCCTCAAGTCCATCGGCCCGGACAAGGCCAAGCTCGAGAACACGCTCTCGCTCTTCGGGCCCGGATACGGATACGTGATCGCCGGCTATCCCCCTTTCATGAAGGACTGGCTCGACACCACCGACCTCGACCTCGCGCCCTTCGACCTCCACCTCATCACGGGTGGGGAAGGGTGCTCGGAGGGCCTGAGGACCCACTTCGAGCAGACCTTCTCCACGGTGGTGTCCTCGTACGGCGCGTCGGATCTGGAGATCAACATTGCGGGCGAGACGGATCTCTCGGTCGCGTTGCGAAAGATGTGCGGGGGCGACGCGACGCTCTGCCGCGAGCTGTTCGGGCGCGAGCGTCCGCCGATGATCTTCCAGTACAACCCGTTCGACTACCTGGTCGAGACCACCGAAGAAGGCGAGCTCGTGTTCACCATCCTGCGCCGGGACACGGTGGCGCCCAAGATCCGCTACAACATTCGCGATCTGGGCGGCACGAGAACGTTCCGGGAGGTCGCCGCCATCCTCTCGCGGCACGGCTCCGAGCTGGCGCGCCTGGCGCGGCCCGCCCCGGCCCTCCCGTTCCTCTTCGTGTTCGGCCGCAACGACCTAAGCGTGCCCTTCTACGGGGCCAAGGTGTTCAGCACGGATTTGGAGACGATCCTCCACGAGGCCCCCGAGCTCGCGGGGGTCTACGCGAGCTTCCAGCTGGAGGTCGTCGAGGACGAGTCGCTCGACAAGCGACTGCTCATCCGCCTCGAGCGTGCGCCGCGGGAGGAGCCCAGCGAAGTGTCGGGCCGGCCTCGGGAGGCGGCCCCGCGCGGCGAGGATGATCCGGAAGCCATGGCGACGCCCGAGCGCCTGTCGGCCGTCATGTACGAGCGCCTTCGCGAGGTCAACCAGGACTTCCGTGAGGTATCGAAGCTCTTCGGACCCGAGGCCATCGCGGTGACCGTCTTCGACAACGGCGCCGGTCCGTTCGAGGCGCGCGATCGCAGGGTCAAGGAACGGTACATCGTGAGCGAGCCCCGGTAGGGGCGTGCTGCGCGGGAGGCGGGACGGCCTTAGTCTTGACCGACCGCCGTTTTCCGCGCGACCACCGAGGCGTTCATGGACCCCGCCCGACTGCAGATCGAGCACGACCCCGAGTCGGGTCGCTTCCAGGCGGCGCTCGAGTGCGGGCAGGCCTACGTCGCCTACCGACGAAGGGGTGATGCGCTCGACCTGGTGAGCACCTGGGTCCCCAGACAACACCGCCACGTCGGCATCGGAGAGCGCATGGTCGTGCACGCGCTCGAGTATGCCCGTCGCAACGGCCTGCGGGTCGTGCCGACGTGTCCGTTCGTCCCCTCGGTGCTCGCCGACCACCCGGAGTACGCCGACCTCGTGGTTTCGGGAGCGCCGGCGCCGGCCGAGCGGCAGGAGTAGGACCCGGGAAGCGGGGCTGGAGGGCCGCTCTTGTGGAAGCCGGCCTCCGTGGGCCGCGGCGCCTCGGAGGGTCGACCTAGAAGTCGAGGGTGGAGTCGTCCTCCAGAGCCGGGTCGCCGGCCAATCCGAGGCGATTATCGATCTCGGCCGTGATCGGGCGCCGTCCGGCGAACCCGCCGGCCACCTCGTGCCAGTAGCGCACGCGATCCTCCCCCGCGTGCCAGCACAGGTAGACCCAGCGTCCATCCAACGTGGTGGGGAAGTCCACCAGGCCGTGGTCCAACCCTCCGGCCGGGAGCCGTATTCCTGCCTCGGTCAGCCGCTCCTGGATCAGGCGCTCGATGGCTCGCTGGATGCGCTCGATGGCCCGTTGATGTCCGAGGCGCTCCTCGAAATCCGCGTGCCCCGGGTATTGGACCGCCTGTCCCCACAGCACATCGAGGACGGCAACCTTGTCGGCGCGCCGCCGCGCGGCCTCGCGCCCGGCTCTGATGCGCCGGAGCGTGGCCCGCACGTGCGGGAGCTGGGCGTTGGCCTGATCGACCGTGAAAGCGCGTCGGCTCATTCCCGGAAGATCTCCGGCGGACCCCCCGGCCGGCAACCGAAGGGGTGCCACCGAGAGCGAGTCCCGGGCGCGCCCCCCGTCAGCGGGTGCGCACCGTTACCGAGCCGTCTCCCGTGCGAATCGTGAGTCGCGGGCCACCGCCGTTGAGCGCGCCCTGGACGCGTCCCTCGCGCACGGTGCCCACGAGCGTCAGCGCCTGCCCCAGGCTGAGCTCGTCTCCACGGATGTCCACGTCGGCGGCGATGTCGGCGTCCACGTAGAGCGTCACGTCGCCATCTCCGGTCCGGATCGAGATGCCCTCGAACGCTTCGACGTCGAGGTGCACGTCGCCGTCCCCGGTGGATGCGGTGATGGCCCCCGCGACGCGCCGCACCATGAGGTCGCCGTCGCCGGTCCGCAGCAGCACCTCGCGGGCGGCCAATCGGCCGGCGGCCACGTCGCCATCACCGGTGTGGATCTCGACCCGTGGGCCCGAGAGCTCCTCGATTCCGACATCGCCGTCGCCCGTCCGGATGTTGGCCTCGCCCTCGAGGCGTCCGATCGCCACGTCCCCATCGCCGGTGCGCAGATCGAGGTCGTAACGCCGCGGGACGGTGATCTCGGCCCGCAGGCTCACGCCGCCGCGGCGTTCCCACTCGCGCCAATCCCAAGGGTGCTCGTGATCTTCGTTCGTTCGAAGCGAGAGGTCGCCGGCGTTGGCCCGCACTTCGAGATTCATGTCCTCGAACACCTGGCGCGCCCACTCCGGATCGCGGGCCAGCGCGATCACCCGCAGCCCCGCCCGCGGGCCGGATCCTTCGCGCACCACGATGTCCATGTCGCCGAAGCTCACGGTGAGCCGGCCCCCGGGCCTGGCCTCGAAAGTCCGCTCAAGCAGCACCGCTTCTACGCGCCGCTCCTGCGCCGCCGCCGGTGCGAACGTCGCCGGGGCGACGACGATCGCGAGGATTCCCGCCATTCGTCGCGACATCTTGCCGTCCTCCATTGGTCCGAGCCCGAAGGCACGAGAACCTGCCGCCCCCGGCCGCGAAGCGCCGCCAGCCATCGGGGTCCGGCAGGACGGCCTTAGGATGGGTCCGGGGCCTCGGGGGTTGGAAGCGGGTCGAAGATCTCCTCGAAGCGGCGCCGAAAGCCGGGGTCGATGGGGAGCGGTTCCATGCGCTCGGTGTCGACGCACACGGTGACGAGGCGCGCGTCCACGCACGCGACGTCGTCTTTCCGGATGACGTAGCGCAACCCGAGCGAGGTGCGGCCGAGGCGGAAGCAGGTCACGTCCACCCGAGGCCGGTCGCCGAAACGCAGGGGGTGGGCGAAGCTCACCTCCGAGCGAACGAGCGGGAAGCCGATTCTCCGCTCGAGCAGGAGATGGTAGTAGCGCGTCCCCACGTGGCGTTCCCACACCTCCTCGAACACGTCGTGCAGATAGTCGAAGATGCGGGGAAAGTAGACGATTCCGGCCGGATCCACGTGGCCGAAGCGGACCTGGAACTCCGACCGGAAGGCCGGCACCTCACGACTCCCCGAGCTCGACCACCTCGACGCGCTCGCCGAGCCGCCCCGACAAGGCGGCGTGGAACGACCGCATGGAGGCGAAGTTGTCGTTGAAGATCATCATGGCTCGGAAGAAGGGGCTCGACACTTCACCCCGCTCCGTGATCGTGAGCTCCGTGCCGTCGCCCGCGGGGGAGAGCTCGTAGGTCCAACTCCCCTGGAAGGCGCCGCCGTCCACGAAGGTCTCGAGCAGACGCGGGGACTCCGCGCGCACGATCTGCGTGGGAAGCTCGCCCCACGCGCCCGTGGCCATCCACGTCTCGCGTCCATCCCGATCGGGCAGCCGCGTCATCTTCCGGGTGTCGGGATTCCATTCGCTCCACCTCGCGAGATCCGCCAGCACGTCCCACAGGGCCTGGGGCGCCGCCGCGTAGGTGGCGCGGGTGCTGGCGACGTGGCCCGCCGGCCGTAGCAACCCGACCACGTAGATGAGTGCGACCAGCGCTACAAGTACCAGAAGTCCCCGCAAGATCCACTTCATGATCCCTTCGCTCCTGTCGCGGCGTGCGCGAGATGACCAGCGCGGCGGCGTCGAACGATATTCCGCCTGCCCGCCCGGACGACAGGGGCGGCGCGGGGCGCCGTGCGGAGGGCTCCGCCGGACCGGATTCGCGAGCCCGGCACCGGCGCGGCCGACGCCGGCCCGCGCTCTGCGAGCCCGCGCCCGACGCTCTACCTTCTTCCCGACGGCAACCGATCGCCGCCGAGTCGAGTTTCCCAGGACGGAGAAGGGTCGATGCACACGCGGATACATACCCTCGTCGCGGGGGCCCTCATCGCCGTCGCGCCGGGGGCGCGGGCGCAAGAGCTCCCGGCCGGCGTCACGCAGGTGGCCGAGGTCGAGGGAATCACCGAGTACCGGCTCGACAACGGGCTTCGCTTCCTGCTCTTCCCCGATCAGAGCAAGCAGCAGATCACGGTCAACGTCACCTACATGGTGGGCTCGCGGCACGAAGGGTACGGCGAGACCGGCATGGCGCACCTGCTCGAGCATCTCGTATTCAAGGGCACACCGAACCACCCGGACATCCCCAACGAGCTCACCGAGCGTGGGGCGTTCCCCAACGGCACCACGTGGCTCGACCGCACGAACTACTTCGAGACGTTTCCGGCCACCGAGGACAATCTCGCCTGGGCGCTCGACCTCGAGGCCGACCGGATGGTGAACTCCTTCATCTCCGAGGACGACCTGCGGTCCGAGATGACCGTGGTCCGGAACGAGTGGGAGGCGGGCGAGAACAGCCCGCAGGGCGTTCTGCTGAAGCGGGTGCAGTCGACCGCGTACGACTGGCACAACTACGGGAACTCCACGATCGGTGCGCGGGCGGACATCGAAAACGTGCCCATCGACCGGCTCAAGGCCTTCTACCGCAAGTACTATCAACCCGACAACGCGGTGCTCATCGTGGCCGGCCGCTTCGATCCCGACCGCGCCCTGGCGCTCGTGGCGGAGAAGTTCGGCCCCATCCCGCGGCCGGACCGGACCGGCGCCAATCGCCTGTTCGCGACGTACACCGCCGAGCCCCCCCAGGACGGTGAGCGCTCCGTGACGCTCCGTCGCGTCGGCGATGTGCAGCTGGCCATGGCGGCCTATCACGTCCCGCCGGGCTCGCACGAGCAGTTCGCGGCCCTCGACGTCATGACGCACATCCTGAGCACGCAGCCGGCCGGCCGTCTGTACAAGCGAGTGGTGGAACCGGGGCTCGCGGCCAGCGCGTTCGCCTTCAACTGGCAGCTCGCCGAGCCCGGGCTGCTGGTGATTGCCGCGCAGGTCCGGGAGAACGACGACCTCCAAGCGGCCGCGACGGCCATGCTGGGGGCCGTGGACGAACTGGTCGATGCGCCGCCCACGGAAGAAGAAGTGGCGCGCGCAAAGACGGAGTTCCTGGGCGACATCGAGCTGGCCTTCACGAATCCTCAGGGCATCGCCCTGCAGCTCAGCGAGTGGGCGGCCATGGGCGACTGGCGGCTCTTCTTCATCCATCGCGACCGGCTCGAGCAGGTGACCGCGCAGGACGTGCACCGGGTGGCGCAGGCCTACCTCAAGCCTTCCAACCGGACGCTGGGATATTTCTATCCCGTGGCGGAGACGCCCGCGCGGGCCGAGATCCCCACGCCTCCCGACGTCGCGGCCCTGGTCGCCGGGTACACCGGTCGCGAGGCGCTGGCCGCGGGAGAGGCGTTCGACCCCACGCCGGACAACATCGACGCGCGGACCGAGACGTTCACGCTGCCCAGCGGATTCGAGGTGGCGTTCCTGCCCAAGGAGAACCGGGGCGATGCGGTCAGCCTCTCGCTGGCCGTGCGTTACGGCACGGAGCAGGCCCTCATGGGCCGCGCCACGGCCGGGACGCTGGCCGGCGGCATGCTGCTCCGAGGCACCGAGAAGCGTTCGCGGCAGGAGATCCGGGACGAGCTCGATCGGCTGAAGGCCCAAGGCGGGATCGGGGGTGGCGCGCTGTCGGCCGGCGGTCAGTTCACCACCGTGCGGGAGAACCTCCCGGCGCTGCTCCGCCTGATCGGCGAGATCCTCCGAGAGCCCGCGTTCGACGCCGCCGAGTTCGAGCTGCTGCGCGAGGAGCGTCTGGCGTCTGTCGAGAACCAGATGTCCGAGCCGCAGGCGCTCGCGTTCCAGGCCTTCGCGCGTCACATGGACCCGTGGCCCGAGGACCATCCGCTGTACACGGCGACGTTCGAGGAGCAGAGGGCGAGGCTCGAGGCGGCGACCGTGGCCGATGCGCGTGGCTTCTGGGAGGCGTTCTACGGGGCGCAGGGGGGGACGATGGCCATCGTGGGCGATTTCGACCCGGCCGAGATCCGCCCCATCGTCGAGGAGATCTTCGGGACGTGGACCAGCGCCGAGCCCTACGTGCGCGTCGATCGTCCGTTCCGCGGCGCGGAGGCAACCGAGATCGACATCGAGACGCCCGACAAGTCCAACGCGATCATGGTGGCGGGCATCGACATCCGGATGACGGACGAGCACCCCGACCATCCGGCCCTCGTGCTGGGCAGCTACATGCTCGGCGGCGGGGTGCTCAACTCCCGGTTCGCCCGGCGTATCCGGCAGCAGGAAGGCCTGTCCTACGGCGTGAGCGCATTCTTCAGCGCGACCCCGCTCGATGAGCGCGCCCAGTTCGTGACGTTCGCCATCTTCGCTCCGGAAAACGCGGACAAGGTGGTCGCGGCCTTCGAGGAGGAGCTGGCCAAGGCGCTGGAAGGCGGTTTCACGCCGGAGGAGATCGTGACGGCCAAGCGCGGTTATCTGGATGGGGCCCAGAACGGCCGGTCAAACGATGGCGCCGTCGCGTCGGCGCTGGCCAACAACCTGTTCGTCGATCGGACGATGGCGTTCACGGGGGCGCAGGAGGCGGCCATCCGGGCCTTGACGGGCGACGAGATCTTGGCGGCCCTGCGGCGTCATCTCGACCCCGCCAAGATCACCGTCGTGCGCGCCGGCGATTTCGCCAAGGGGAGGCTGACCCCCTGAATGGAGATCTTCGTCACGGGCGCCACCGGTTACCTGGGAAGCGCGCTCACGGCCGAGCTGACGCGGGCCGGTCATCGGGTCACCGCGCTCAACCGCTCGCCGGAGAAGGTGCCGCTGCTCAACGCGCTGGGGGCGATCTCGCACCCCGGCGACCTGCTCGATCCGACGTCCTATCGTGAGGTGGCCGGTGCCGCCGCCGCGGTCGTGCACGCGGCGTTCGACTACACATCGGTGCTCGACGGCGATCGGGTGGCCCTCGACACGCTGCTGGCCGCGACGGCCGATCGGGATGCCATCGTCGTGTACACCTCGGGCTGTTGGGTCGTGGGGGACACGGGCGGCCGAACGGTGGGAGACGATGCCTCGACCGAGCACCCGGCGTCCATCGTCACGTGGCGCGTCGCGCACGAACAGATGGTCTTGGGTGCGAACACCGAGCGACGCCGCGCGGCCGTCGTCCGTCCGGGCATCGTGTACGGCCGCGCGGGCGGTCTGACCGCCCGCATGTTCGAGACCGGGACGAACACGGGGGCGGCCGAGTTCGTGGGGGACGGGGAGAATCACTGGTCGCTCGTGCACGTGGGCGACCTGGCCCGGCTCTACCGCATCGTGATCGAGCGCGGTGCGGGCGTCGTGTACCAAGCGGTGGACGGCGGGCCCCACACCGTCGCGCGGGTGGCGACGGCGGCGAGCCGTGCCGCCGGGGCGGGGGGTTCGATCCGCCCG
>JBFIOX010000086.1:0-9170 GCA_041610455.1 Gemmatimonadota bacterium | reverse complement strand
TCATGGCGCGCATGGCGCCCGCGATGCCGAGCTGGACCGCGGCCAGGTTCGCGCTGATCAGGCGCAGGGGCTGGTAGATCTGCGCCAGGTAGGCCATCACGATGAGCAGCTCGCCCAGCGTGAGGACCCCCGACTGCACGTGCCGCACGCCCAGCAGTAGGACGATGGCCGTGCCCGCGGCCGTCGTCATGCCCGTCAGCAGGTCGAACCCCCCCTGCATGGCGGCGACCCGCACCTGCTTGCGCACCCGATCTTCCGAGGTGCGCACGAACCGGTCCTGCTCCTGGTCCTCCTGCCCGAACGCCTTGACGATGCGGATGGCCCCCAGCACCTCCTGCACCACGCCCATGGCGGTGCTGTCGAGCTTCTTCACCCGCAGCCACCCCTTGCGGAGCCGTCCCGCGAAGCGGTGCACGAGGACGAAGAGCACGGGGCAGACGACGAGCGCGACCAGGGCCAGCTCGAGGTCGATCAAGGCGGTGACGACCACCATCGAGATGACCGTCGCGAAGGCCGTGATGAGGCTCACCCCGGCTCCCGTGGTGATCGACTGGATCGAGAGGGTGTCGTACTGGATCCGGTACAGCGAGTCGCTGCTCCCCTTCTCGTCGTGGAAGCGGAGCGAGAGCCGTTGCGCGTGCCGGAAGATGCGGGCCCGGAAGTCGATGACGAGCTTCTCGCCCGTGTACGACTGGAGAATCCACAGGACGAGGCCCTGCGCGTACTGCAGGAAGGTGATCGCGAGCAGGAGCCCGACCGCGACGAAGAGGATCCCTTCGTTCGACGCGAGCCAGCCGTCGGGCACCACGGCGTCGATGAAGCCGGGCACGGGGTGGTCCCCGAGCACGCTGTCGACCGCGATCTTGAGCGGCACCGGCATCAACAGCGACAGGGGCGCCGCCAGCAGGCCCAACAGCAAGATGACGCCCAGGTGCGGCCAGTAGGGCCGCGCCTGGCCCAATACGCGCCGGACGAGCTGGACGCTGCTCCCGCTCGTCTCGGTGCTCAGAAGCTTTTCGTCAAACACCCGCCACCTGAGGCTCGGAAGCCGCCGCCTTCGCGTCTTCGAAGGCGCGATCGAGCTCCGCCGCCGCGTGCCCCGCCACCGCGATCCCCACCGCCTCGAGCCGGTTCGACTCGCCGAGGATCGCCAGGGCGACCAGTGCGAGGCCCACCAGCGAGACCAGCGCGGCGATCGAGTAGCCGAGCGCCTGCATCGCGATGACCAGGGCCAGGGCCGCGTACACGAACTTCTTCACGGTCCCGGGCGGTCCGATCTCGCACGACAGCCGCGCCGCGCGCTTCGGGCCTCCATGGTGCTCGATCGCCAGGCGCAGGTGGGCCTTGCCGAACGTGCCGCGGCGGAACTTGAGATCCCAGTCGTCCACGCTGGTGTTCCATCCCACGGCGCAGCCCCGCTCGATCAGCTCATCGTGCATGCGGCGCAGGAAGGCGTGCTTGTCGAGTCCCATGCCGCCCGGGATGGTCCACTTGACGGTGCGCCCCCAGGGGTTGAGCCGCTTGTACCACGGGGCCACGCGGTCTTTCGAGCGTACCTCGGGATGCACGCTGCGCCACGGCGTGAGGCCTCCCTTGAGGCGACCCCAGTCGCGCGCGATCGGCTCGAGGAAATGAAGCCAGGCGATCATCGCCCGGTACTTGAACCGGGTCGTCCAGCGGCCCATCTCCTCTTCGCTCAGCAGGTCCTTGAGCTTGGCCTTGCGGCCGCACGACACGCAGTAGACACCCGAGTAGACGAGGCCGGCTCCCAGCCCGGCCCAGGCCCACGGGATGAAGACGCCGAGCACGCCCAGTGCCAGGAGCAGGAAGTGCCACTCCATGGCCCGGGGCAGGAAGGCCCACACGCTCTGCCCCCCCTGGTCGTACATGGGCTGGAAGGGCGCCGATCCCCACAGGCCGTGATAGATCATGGGCTTCGGCCGCACCCGGAAGAACGGATAGGGAGCGTAGATGCGTCCGCCCCAGAACGTGTGGCCCCAGGGGTTGAATTTGCTCGGGTGCTTGTTCTCGAGGATCGACTCGGAGATCCCGTAGCCCACCTGCTGCTTCCAGTAGCCCTTGATGCTGGGGCGCCGGTGGTGCCACACGACCGCCGAGGGGCTGAACCCGATGCTGTGCCCCTTTTCGATCAGCCTCCAGCACACGTCCACGTCGTCGCCCGCCGCCCTGAAGCGCGGGTCGAACCCGTCGATCTCCTCCAGGGCCCACTTCCAGAACGCCATGTTGCAGCCGGGGATGTGCTCGGCCCGCTGGTCATCGAGCATCACCTGCGTGGGGCCGCCCGGCGACCGGTACACGCACTTGGCGATCCAGTTGTCCTCGTCCGGGATCAGGTTCGGCCCACCGACGGCCGCGTAGTCCCCTTCCAGGAACGTGCGGGCCAGGTAGGCGAGCCAATCCGGCTCGGCTTCGGCGTCGGAATCGATGTAGGCGACGATGTCGCCGGTCGCGGCGCGGAAGCCTTCGTTGCGGGCGCTACTGACGCCCTGGTTCTCGGTCACGATGCTGCGGAACGGATAGCGGTCGATGATCTCCTGGCTGTTATCCGTGGAGCCGTCGTTGACGACGATCACTTCGTACAGCGAGTGCGGATAGGAGACCCGCAGCAGCGAGTCGAGGCACGCGTCGATCGTGTCCCCCGCGTTGTGCAGGGCCACCACGACCGAGATCTTCGGCCACTCCTTGAGCGATCCGAACGGCGTGCCGATCGAGAAGTGCCGGCGCGCCACCTGAAAGGACGGCTTCGGCTGACGGTCGGCATCGACGAGCCCGAAGCCCCACTCCTCCACGAGCGTGTTGTCCTGGTAGAACGGGTCGGTCCAGCCGAAGACGATGGCGCCGGCCAGGCCGTGGTCGAACACCTCGCGCAGCTGCCAGTCGATGAAATTGGCCTGCCCCGTCGGCCCGTGACGGAAGCTGCACATCCCGAGCTCGGTCATCACCAGCGGCAGCTCGCCCGCAAGGTGCTGGAGCCGCGCCAGATACGCGCAGAAGTCCTCGCGGCGGTGCAGGTACACGTTGAACGTCGCCACGTCGACGAAGGGAAGCTCCAGGTACTCCGTCGTGGGGTAGTTCGTGTACGTGACCAGCGTGTCCGGATCTTCCTCCTTGGCCACCTGGTACAGCTCGTGGAGGAAGCGCTCGATCTTGTCCTTGCCCTGCCAGCGCACGATCTGCGGCGGCAGCTCCTTCGACACCGCGTACATGAGCACCGCCGGATGGCGTTGGCAGCCCGCCACGGCGTCCCGGATGGTGCGCCGGATCTCGCGCCGCTTCTGCCGCTCCTCCAGGAAGCACTCGTAGCCCATCCAGGGGATGTTGATGAGGACGCGGATGTCGTGCGCCCCCGCCTGGTCGAGCAACGACAGCGGCGGAACCGTGTAGGTGAGGATCGTGTTGATCCCGGCCTGGTGCATGAGGGCCAGGTCGCGATCGACCTGGTCTGGCTCCGGGAACTCGTATCCCGCCCGGTTGGGCGGGAAGGAGCCGTAGGTCACGCCCTTGACGTAGAACTTCCGCTGTCCCTGGTATAGGAACTTCCCCTGCGCATAGACGCGATCCGACCTGGACGCCGACTCGACCAGCGGGAGAGCGGACGCCGGTAGATCGCGCGTTTCCTCGAGCGGCGGCGGTGGCGCGATCGTCGAGCCGGGCCGAAGCGTCGAAGGGGGAGAAAGCGTGCGGCTCCGCCGGAGCCATCCGGACACGCGTGAATGCATTAGGATGGGACCTATTCGTTAAAGTTCTCTGGTGTGGCGCTTCGGCGGGCCCAGCCGGAGACCGCCCGAGGCCGCTCGCAGCGGCTCCCGCGCGGACGCTTCCGGCCGAGGATCGCGTCTTCGGCCCCACACGACGAACGACGGTCCACCAGGCCCAAGACGCTCGACATCATCCGCCCACTCCGCATCGCCCGAACAAGGTCTAGGGATGCTGGGCTCAAGCCGTAAGAATGCCGGAGAGCGGCCGGCAGCCGCAAGACGGAATGGCGATCTAGATCTTTCGGCCCATGCCCTGGTACGCCCCGGCGTCGGGGGGCCCGACCCTCGGATCTGCCCCAAGGCGAAGACACGCGCGCTCACGGCAGCAGGTCCTCGGAGGAGAGCATGCCCAGATCCAACGCCTTGCGCACCAGGTTCATGCGGCTGCTCACCCCGACTTTCGTGTAGATGCTGTGCAGGTGGTTCTTCACCGTGGAGACGCTGATCGCGAGGGACTCGGCGATGTCCCGGTTGCACAGGCCCTGGGCCACCCCGTCGAGCACATCTTTCTCGCGCTCGGTCAGGGAGGGGCGGGGGTATTCGGCGATCTTGGCCTCTCCCCGCCAAGAGAGTCCGGCCTCGGCCCGAACGCCGGCCGCTCGCCTGATCGCGCCCACCAGGTGCTCGAGCGAATCGCCCGCGGGCACTCGCTCGGGCTGGCCCGGATCCGCGCGCTCGGGGGAGCCCCCGGCAGTTGCATCCCCGTTCCGCGTGGCCGTCGCCCCGAACGCGACGACCGCGGGCGAGGCCTCGGAGCGGGCGGCCAGCCGGGAGGCATCGGAAAGGGCGCGCGCGCCCAATCGCTCGTCGACGAGGATCGCGTCCACCGCGACCGGCTCATCGAATTGCCCGACCCTGGACCGGACGCTCACGACTTCGATGTCCGCCACCTTGTCGAGCGCGATCCCGAGGGCCTCGGACTCGTAGCCCCTCCGCGCGACCATGAGGACGCGGATGGGCACACGTACGTCGGTCCTGCCACCCCCCGAAGCGTGCATAATGGTGATCCCAACGAGTGCGAGTATCGTCGTGCGAGTATCGTCTACGACGCCTTGGGATCCGCCAACCCCGCCTCCCGAGGTCGGACCGCGCCCCGCAGGCGCGGCGGCGTGACAAGGCAGAGGGGAGCGAGATGCGAGGGCCGTACCACGGCGCTCCAGCCGGGCCTAGGCCGGCGGATCTGGGTATTCCGTTGTCTCGCAGAGGCTTAAGAAAAAGGGCGGATTTCCCCGTCCTGTGGGACATCTCGCGCCCTTGCGGGATCGGCGCAACGGTCCGGCTCTCGTTTGTCTCGCGGGGACCGCGACGGGTCCTCCGCAAGAGGGTCTCGACCGACCCCGGAATCGGCCGGCGGGGGCCCGCTCAGAAGGCCAGCTCGAGACCGATCTCCAGCTTGAGCGCGCTCTCGGCGTCCGCCCCGAACACCTCGCCGGGATCGAACCAGCCGAGGGTGGCGAACGCGCGCGTCTTCGCCTCGAGCTGGTACGTGCCGTTGAGGTCGAGCTCGACTCCCAGGTCGCGGGAAGTCTCGGTGCCGGTCGCCACCCCGCGCCCCAGGGGCCCCGTGCCGACCACGCGCTCCTCGGTCGCCCACAGCCGGGTCACGGATCCCTCCACGGTGAGTCGCGGGCGCGGGTGGAGGCGGACCCGCGGCTGCACGAAGGTCACGTTCGCGAAGCCGGCGCCCCGCGCCAGGCTGGCGGACGTTCCGTCCCACCCGTGGATGTCGTCGGCGAAGAGGTTCGTGTAGGCGAAGTGCGTCTCATCGACGAACAGGACGGCGAAGTCGCCGAGCTTGTCGTCGGTCGGGTCGTCGTCGCCCGAGCCCCGGCCCAGTCGCAGGCCCGGCTCCACGGACCCCAACCGGTAATGGGCCTCCCCGTAGGCCAGGTTGGCCTCGTATTCGAGCGCCCCGCTCCCGGTGTCGGGCGTCCGCCCGCGCTGGAGGGCGAGCTCGAACGCGTACGACAGCTCATCGGCCACACCCCGGCCGTTCAGCCCGAAGTACTCCTTTTCCGGCAGCCGCTCGTTCGGGCTCGAGTCGAACTGCCGGGTCCATTCGATCTTGAAGGTGCCGCCGCCGACCTGCCGCTGGAGCGACAGGAGCAGCGCGTCCAGGTCGTCGTCCTCGCCGGTGGGCGGGTTCTCCAGGGTCTCCCCGCCCTTGATGAGGCTCGCGTTGGCGAGCCACCCATCGAACGCCTTCCACGCCCGGAAAGCGTCGCGATTCACGTGCGCGATGATGCTGTTGCCGAAGCGTCCGGGCTGGCGGCCGAGACGCGCGTTGAACAGGCCGTCGTACTCGATCCACAGGTGTCGGACATCCAGCTCGAAGCGGCGTACCAGGGCGGGATCGTCGTTGCCGAGCTGGATCCCGTCGTTGAAGTCGTTCCCCGCCAAGTCGATGGAGAAGACGGCGCCGAAGTCGCCCCGCCGAGCGCCCAGGGTGAGGTAGGCGCGCGCATCGTAGAACGTGCGGGCCGCGTCCGCCCGGGTCTCGGGGTTCAGGTCGAACGACTCGTAACGGTTTCCACGAACGCGGGCGAAGCCGCTCAGCGTGAGCTCCAGGTCGTCGGCCTTGTGCACCACGGCCTGCGCCAGGACGGGCGCGGCCGGGACCAGTACGGAGACGCAGACCATGCAGACCAGGGCCGCGGTCCAGGACACGGCCCCGAGACGGCCGGAAGCTCGTGCGAACGCCTGTTTTCCGACCCGTCGGGTCGGCCGGAACTCCTCACTGCGGTGAACCCGCCTCATCGAACCTCGCGCCTCGTCGTTGCAGGGGGGGGTAGCGCTCGGCCGCCCCGCCGGACCGGCGCGGTCGACACGCAATATCTCGGCCCCCGATCCGACCTCCGAAAGGCGGGTCGACGGATGCCGTGGTGCACACCTCCCGGAGGGCGGGCGGGCCGCGGGAGACCGCGATGAGAGGGTGGGCGGCGGGCCGGGCGACCGGCCGCCGAGCGGTCGGGTCCGCTAGGCGAGGACCTCCGCCGGATCGTAGCCCGCGCTCCGCAGCACGCGCTCCACGGTCTCGCCGATCTTGGAATCGGGGGTCGAGGCACCCGCCGTGAGGCCGATGTCGACCTCGGCCTCGGGCAGCCATTCGGCGTCGTGCAGGATCTCGTCGGCCATGATGCGCTTGTGCGAGATCGACCCCACGGCGGGGTCGATGCAGGCGGCGTCCTCGATGTGGTAGGTGCGGGTGTGCTGGGCGCAGAGGTGCGCCAGGTGGTTGGTGTTGGACGAGTTGTAGCCCCCGATCACGATCATGACGGCGGGAGGATCCGCCATCATCTCCTTGATGGCGTCCTGCCGGTCCTGCGTGGCGGAGCAGATAGTGTCGAAGCTACGGAAGCGGTCGGGCAGCTCGTCGCCGCCCCAGCGGTCGGCCATCGCCACGCCCAGACGGGCCGCGATGGCCAGCGACTCCGAGGCCAGCATGGTCGTCTGGTTGGCCACTCCCACACGGGCGAGATCGCGATCGGGGTCGAAACCGTCCGAGCTGCAGTGCCCGAAGCGCTCGAGAAGCGCGGCGCGGTCTCCCTCGCCCCGGATGTAGTCGCACACGATCTCGGCCTCCGACATGTCCCGCACGATGAGGAACTTGCCCCCTTCGTACTTCCCGACCTGCGAGCTGGTGGCCCGCGTCTCTTCGTGCCAGTACTTGCCGTGGATGATGGCCGTGAACCCATCGCGGCTGTAGCTCTCTACGCGCTTCCACACGTTGAGCACCGAGCCGCAGGTCGTATCCACGAGGATGCAGTCGAGCCCGCGCAGGGTCTCGAAGTCCTGCAGCGTGACGCCGAAGGCCGGGATGATGACCACGTCGTCGGTCGTCACCTGGGAGAAGTCGAAATCGCCCGCCTCGTTCGGGTACAGGAACTCGATCTCCATCTCCTGGAGGCGCCGGTTCACGTGCGGATTGTGGATGATCTCGCCCACGAGGAAGATCCGCCGGTCGGGGAACTTCTCGCGCGATTCGTAGGCGTACTCCACTGCCCGGTCCACGCCGTAGCAGAAGCCGAAGCTCTTGGCGAGGCGGAAGTGGAGCCGCCCCACCCGCAGCTCGTAGCCGCGCTCGCGAATGAGATGGACGAGGGCGCTGCCGTACTCGGACTCGAGCACTGGCTGGATCTCCTGGCGCAGGCCGAGCCCACGTCTGAAGTAACGCTCCTCGCGCGCCGGGGCGTCGCCCGGGGCGCGCGCCTTTCCGGCTTGGCCTCCCCTCGCACTCATGGGCCTGAAGATCGGGAATCCGCCGCGTTCCCGCGACCGCGGGTCAGCGGCACGACTCGGGCCGACGCTGACGCCCCCTCGCGCCCGGCTCGTCGCCGCGGTACGGGAGCACGATGAACTCGTCGATCCGCTGGCCCTGCTCGCCGGTGGCCTGACCCGAGATGGCGTCGGGGCCGATCTCGAGCTGGACGAAGTGGTACGACCTCGAGGCCGCGGCCGTGATCGTCGACGGGGCCAGCCCGCGCGCGAAGCGCGACGCCCCCCCGCCTCCGGTGACGATGTACACCGGTCCGCAGCCGGGTCGGGCGACTTCATCATCGTACAGCGGCAGGCTGCGCTCGTAGTGGTGGTCGTGGCCGGAGAGCACCAGATCGACCCCGTACCGGTCGAACAGGGGCGCGATCTCCCGCTCGAGGTCCCCGTCGCTGCCGTGTCCGCTGAGGCCGGAAACGTGGCTGTAGGGCGGGTGGTGCATGTAGACGATCGTCCAGCGTACCCCGGGGTCGGCCTGCGCCGCCTCGAGCTCGCGCGCCAGCCAGTCGTACTGCCTTCCGCGTCCCTGGCGCAGCAGCGCCCCGTCGGTCGGCGGGCCGTCGTTCTCGGACTTGGGGAACGGGAAGGTGCCGGGAGCGGCCTCCGGCCAGTCCGACTCCTCCTCGTCGGTGGTGTCCAGGGCCAGAAACGCGATCGATCCCCACCGGAAGGCGTAGAACCGGGCGCCCTCGTCGGGCGGGGTCCACTCGAAGGCCCGGTCGTAGGGTCCTCCGTTGCCGACGCGGATGTCGTGATTGCCCACCGATGGGAAGAAGGGCAGACGCGACAGCAGAGTCCGATACACCTGGAAGTGGCGGATGGTGAAGTCCTCCTCGGATCCCACCTGATACGCGATGTCGCCGGTATGCACGGCCAGATCGAACGGGAGCCCCTGCATCAGGTCGGCCAGCCGGATCTGCGGTTCCGAGCCGTAACCCGAGTCGCCGAACGCCAGGACCCGCACCGGCCGGGGGTCTTCGGGTCGCGGCGCGGTGCGGAACACGAAGGGGCCGACCAGCGTGCTGTCGGCCCACACCCGGTAGGAGATCTCCTGCCCCGGCGGGAGACCCGTGATGCGCGCGCGGCGCGTGGCCACCGGGCCGCCCACCGCCGTCGTGC
>JBFIOX010000085.1:0-9269 GCA_041610455.1 Gemmatimonadota bacterium | reverse complement strand
GTGGGGATCTCGGTGGGGCTCTGAGCTTGCTCGGCGCGGGGGCGGGGAAAGCGGCCCCGCCTCCCCGAGGCGGCGCATCCCACGACCGGCCGGCGCCGAGGGCGCCGGCTCAGGGCCCCTCGCCCTCAGCCGGCGGGGATGAGACGCCGGACCGTCCCCGACAGGTCGAGGACGTACAGCTCGCCGCTCCGGTCCACGCCGAAGGACGACACGGCGCCCAGGATCCCCACGTTCCACTCCCTCGTATCCGTGGCCAGCGCACCCACCAGTCGGAAGCTGCGAAGGAAGCCGGCGCAGAAGTCGGAATAGAAATAGTGGCCCCGCAGGGACGGTAGCGCCGATCCTCGGTACACGTAACCACCGGTGACGGAGCACCCCTCCCCGTGATCGTATTCGGACACGGGCAGCGTGAGTCCCTGCGTCGAGCAGCCGCCGCCCCCGAAACACGTCGAGCCCTCCATGACGTTCCAGCCGTAGTTCACCCCGCCGGCGCCCGCCGGCACCGCGTTCACCTCCTCGCGCGCGGCCTGTCCCACGTCGGCCACGTACAGGGTCCCGCTCGCGGCATCGAAGCTCCCGCGCCACGGGTTGCGCAGTCCGTAGGCCCAGATCTCCCCCCGCGCACCCGGCGTGCCGACGAAGGGATTGTCCGACGGGATCGCGTAGGGGTCGCCCCCATCCACGTCCAGCCGGAGGATGGATCCGAGCAGGGTGGAGAGATCCTGCCCGTGGCCGAATGGATCGCCTCCGCTGCCGCCGTCGCCCAGGAACACGTAGAGCATCCCGTCGGCTCCGAATTGGAGCTGCCCCCCGTTGTGGTTGGCGAACGGCTGTTCCACCGTGAGGATCTGCTTGGCGGAGGCCGGATCCAGCCGGTTGGGATCGGCAGAGACGGAGTAGCGGGCGACGACCGTGTTTCCGGCCGTGTTCGTGTAGTTGACGTACGCGAAGCCGTTCGTCGCGTAGTCGGGGTGGAACGCCAGGTTGAGCAATCCCCCCTCCGACGACCCGTCGACCCCGCCCTCCAGATCGAGGAAGGGCGCCGCCAAAAGCCCCCCGGCGGCGTCGACGATGCGGATCCGTCCGGTCTGCTGGACGATGAACAGCCGCGGGTCGCCCGGCGGCGAGGTGAGGTAGACCGGGCGCTCGAGGCCGCTGGCGACGATCTCCGTCGCCAACGCGGCGCCCGGGGGCGGCGGCGGGGGCGGGTTCGGGGCCGTCGAAGTGGAACAGGCCGTCGCCCAGCCGACCGAAGACGCGATCGCCGCGAGGGAGGTAAGCACCGACGACCGCCGCTCGCCGCGCCTCCGCCCCCCCGGCCTAGGCCGGATCGCGGTACGCCCGCATGAGTAAGTCGGCCACCTCCGGGCGCGTGAACTCGGCGGGCGGGCGCTCACCCCGCGAGAGCATCTCGCGCACCTTGGTGCCCGAAAGGAAGACCCGCTCCTCGGGCCGCGATGGCGAGGTTTTGGCCGTGGCCATCTGCCCCGTTCGGGTGCACCAGAACGCGTGCTCGAACTTGAGCGGCTCGATGCCGAGCAACCCCCGGTCGACCCGCTCGAAGATCTCCTGCGCATCGTACGTGCCGTAGTAGTCTCCCACGCCGGCGTGGTCGCGCCCCACGATGAAATGCGTACAACCGTAATTGCGCCGGATGATGGCGTGGAAGATGGCCTCTCGCGGCCCAGCGTAACGCATCGCGGCCGGCAGCACGCTGAGCAGCACGCGATCGCGCGGGTAATAGAGATCGAGGATGGTCCGGTAGCACTCCATCCGGACATCGGCCGGGATGTCGTCGGATTTCGTCTCGCCCACGAGCGGGTGCACCAGCAGCCCTTCGACGATCTCGAGGGCGCACTTCTGCAGGTACTCGTGCGCGCGGTGGATCGGGTTCCGGGTCTGGAACGCGACGACGGTGCGCCAGCCCGCCGCGTCGAAGCGGGCGCGGGTCTCGGCGGGGGTGAGGTTGTCGGCCGGAAACCCGGAAATGTCCCGCTCGTAGACGTATCGGATCGGCCCCGCCACGTACTTGGGGCCGAGGGAGCGGACGGCCTCGACGCCGGGGTGGGCCGGATCCTCGGTGCCGTACACGCGCGCTAACTCGCGCGGCAGGTCCCGGTCGAAAACCTGGGTCACGTCCACAACCGCCGCGATCGCGCCATCGGAGGCGACGAGGGCGACCCGATCTCCCGGCGAGAACGTCCCCGCTTCGGTCTCGGAGGCCGGGAGGACGACGGGCATCGACCAGGGCAGGCCGTCCGGAAGCGTCATGTCGTCGAGAACCGCTTCGTACGAGGTCTCGTCCATGAAGCCGTCCAACGGGGACAGCGCGCCCACCGCGACCAGGTAGAGATCGGACAGGATGCGGTCCGGTATCCGGATCGAGGGCAGAGCCCGGGCTTCGCCCCGCATGGCGGCTGCGGATTCGGTGGTCACCACCCGGTCGACGAGCGTGCCCCCGTACGGCTCGATCGGCCCGGCCGAGCGCCGCGGGGCCGTGGCGTCTCGCGCCACGTCGCCTCTGCGCGACGCGCCGGCGGCGACGGTGGTCCCGGTCGTGCCCCCGGTCACAGGGAGGCCGCCCGCAACGCGCGGTCGCTCGAGATATAACCGTGCTCGCTCAGGTAGCTCATCACCTGCTCCGCGCACGCCTGCACATCGTACAGGTTCGTCTCGAGCGTGACCTCGGGCGCGTCGGGTGGCTCGTAGGGCGCGTCGATCCCCGTGAAGTCACGGATCTCGCCGGCGCGCGCGCGCCGATAGAGTCCCTTGGGATCACGGGCCTCGCACACCTCGATGGGGCAGGACACGTGGATCTCGACGAAGTCCGACGGCCGCGAGACCGATGCCCGGATGCGGTCCCGATCCTCACGGTAGGGGGAGATGAAGGCGGTGAGCACCAACGCCCCCGACTCTGCAAAGAGTTTCGCCACCTCGCCGACGCGCCGGATGTTCTCTTTCCGGTCACCGGGCGTGAAGCCGAGGTCGCCGTTCAGACCATGCCGGATGTTGTCCCCGTCGAGGACGTAGGAGAAGTACCCGGCCTCGAAGAGCAGCCGCTCGACCTCGCTGGCGAGCGTGCTCTTGCCGCTGGCCGAGAGACCCGTGAACCACAGCACGGCGCCGCGGTGGCCTCGCCGCGCCTCGCGCGCCTCGCGCGAAACGGCGCTGGCATGCCACGTCACGTTCTCCGATCGGGGTCTCGGCGCGCCGCGCGGGCTGTCGTCGTTCACGTGCGTCCCTCCGAATGCGGTTCATCCTCCAACGATCGTCTTACGACCTGGCACACGACCGGACCCACCCGATCCCAGAGGCCCGGCCGGGCGGCGAAGATGCCGGCCGGCTGGCGGGGGTCCGGTTTTCCGTAGCGGAGCGCCGCGCCCGAGCAGTCGCTCACGACGCCGCCCGCACCGCGCAGCACCGCCTCCGGCGCGCAGGTGTCCCACTCCTTGAGGTACGGGACGGGGTGCACGTAGAGGTCCGCCGCGCCCGCCGCGACCAGCGCACACTTTATGCCAACCGAGCCCGAGACCACCTCCTCCACCTCACCCAGGCTTTCCACCAGTCGGGCGAGCCTCGCGTCGGCGTGCGAGCGCGATCTCACAAGGCGTGGCGGGCCTCTCACGGCCGCGTAGCGATCGACGCGCAGGGGCGAGACCCGCCACCCTCCCGCAGCCCCCTCGAGGCGCCATGCCCCTCGTGCCGTGAGGCCCGCGAAGATGAGTTGCGCGGCCGGCTGGTACACCGCGCCGAGGGTGGCGCCTCCGTCCTGTGCCAGCCCCACCATGACGGAGAACTCCCCGTTGCCGGCGATGAACTCCTTGGTCCCGTCGAGCGGATCCACGATCCAAAGGCGCCCGGGCGATCGAACTCCATCGGGGGGCGGCGATTCTTCGCTGAGGATCGGATCTCCGGGACGATCTCGCGCCAGGACCTCCCGGATCGCCCGGTCCGACGCATGATCGGCGGCGGTCACCGGGTCGTCCTTCCCCTTGTCGGTGACCCGGAGCGGCCCTCCGTAATGGCGGCATGCCGCCCGACCGCCCACGACGACCGCACGCACGGCGAGCAAGAGGTCTTCGGTCTCGCCGCGCCCCAGCGGCCTCGAGGCGGATAGACAGGCCCGCAGCGCCTCCGCCGCGGCCCACCCCCCCAGCTCGGGCTCGCCCGAGCGCTCATCGCCTCCTCGCGCCATCCGCCCATCCTCCTTCCGAGATCGGAACCTCGGGACGCTGGCCTCGCTGTCGTCCCGGGCGCAACCCACGCCCCGGCGAGGCGGCCCCCCTCATGCCACGTTTCAGCCGCCCCCGCCCGGCGCTTGCCGACACCGGCGCACCCCTCCAGGTTTTCCCTGCCACGGAGGAAGCGCGGCACCGGGGCGGCGGCATCTCGCTGTCGAGTGAGGCGTTAGGCGGTGGATCGATACGAACGGCGCCCGTCGATTCCGGACGGTGGCGCGTCGCGGTCCCTCCTTCGATTCGCCGGGGGGCGGGCCGCGAACACTTTCCGCGCCGGGCGTCCCAGCCCGGAAGCTCGACGCGTTTTCTCAATACATCGCAGGAGCAAGACCCCCGCGCGCACGCGGGGAGCAGAGTCGACCAACCGAGGGTGGAACTCATGAGGTACAGACTGAGTCTGCTTACCACGCTGTTCCTCCTGCTGGGGGCGGCGGCCCTCTCCGCACAGGGCCGAACCATCCGGGGCACCGTCAGCGACGAGCTGGGCGCCCGGGTCGCCTTTCCGCAGGTCGCGATTCGAGGGACGCAGATCGGTACCGTGGGGGACGAGAACGGCAACTTCGTCCTCCAAAACGCGCCGGCCGGCGACCTCACGCTCGTCGTCACGCGCATCGGCTACCGGTCCAGCGAGGCTTCGGTGCCCGCCTCCGCCAACAGCGCCAGCATCACGCTCAATACGGACTACCTGGCCGTCGAAGAGCTGGTCGTGACGGGGCGGGCCACGCAGCTGCGTCGGCTCAACCTCCCCAACCCCGTCGAGACGATCTCGGGCGAGGAGCTCGAGCAGGTACCGGTACAAACGGTCGACCGGGCCCTCCAGGGACGCGTCACCGGCGCCGTGATCGCCAGCAACTCGGGCGCTCCGGGCGGCGGGCTGCAGCTCAACATCCGAGGCTCCTCGTCGGTCAACGCGGCGGCGGAGCCGCTCTACATCGTGGACGGCGTGATCGTCTCCAACATCGCCATCCCGAGCAACGCGAACGAGATCACGAACGCCGCGGGGGGCTCGAATCCGTCGCTCGAGCAGGATGGGCTGCAGAACCGGATCGCCGACCTGAATCCCGAGGACATCGAGTCGATCGAGGTGCTGAAGGGCGCGTCGGCGGCGGCCATCTACGGGGTGAAGGCCTCCAACGGCGTGGTGATCATCACGACGAAGCGCGGCGAGGCCGGTCCCGCCCGCATCAGGGGCAAGTTCCTGGGCGGTTTCTTCGATCTCTCGAACACGCTCGGATTCCGCCGCTTCGCCACGGTGGAGGACGCGGTCGGCACGTTCGGCGAGACTGCGCGGGACCTCTTCCAACCGGGTGTGGTGTTCGACCACGAGAAGACGCTGGCCGGGCGCAACGACTTCTCCTGGGATGCATCCGCCAGCGTGAGCGGCGGCACGGCCGCTGGGCTCCAGTACTTCGGCTCCGCCACATGGAAGAACGATGAAGGGATCATCGAGAACACGGGCTTCCAGCGCCAGTCCGCGCGCTTGAACCTGGGCACCACGGTGGGACGGGCCAACATCAATTTGAACACGAGCGTGCTCCACACCGTGGCCGAGCGCGGCCTCACGAACAACGACAACAGCCAGACCTCGTACTACATGACGTTCCCGGCCACGCCGGGCTTCATCGATCTTTCCCAGCGGTCCGACGGGACGTTCCCGGTCAACCCGTTCGTGGGGAACGGGAGCAATCCCATCCAGACGGCGGCGCTCCTCACCAACGACGAGGACGTGTGGCGGCTGTCGACCTCGGGCAGCGTCGACCTGACGCTGTTCGAGAACGACCGGCACGAGTTCAGCGTGATCACGACGGGCGGGGTGGACTTCTTCAACCAGGAGAACCGGATCTTCTCGCCGCCGGAGCTCCACTTCGAGAGCTTCGACGGGAAGCCCGGCACGTCCCTGGTCTCCAACAGCGACAACCTCAACTTCAACGTCGCCGTGAACGGGATCTGGCGCTTCAACGCGTCGGATGACATCACGGCCACCACCTCGGCCGGATTCAACTACGACTTCGCCGAGCTCCAGATCTCGCGTCTGATCGGCCGCGACCTCACGGCCGGGAAGGACAAGGTGGACGCGGCGACCGAGGTGCAGATCCGGGAGAACCAGGCCAAGATCGAGGATTTCGGCTTCTTCCTGCAGGAAGAGGTCCTCATGCTCGACAATCGGCTTCTGCTGACCGGCATGGTCCGGTTCGACCAGTCGAGCGCCAACGGCGACCCGACCGAGCTGTTCGTCTTCCCCAAGGCGGCGTTCTCGTACCGCTTCCCGGACGTGGGCGGGATCGTGGACGAAGTGAAGATCCGCGGGGCGGTGGGACAGACGGCCAACCAGCCGCTGTGCGACCCGCGCGAGGGCTGCCAGAAGTTCACCAGCCTCGAGCTGGACAACAACATCGAGGGCATCGGGGGCTTCCAGCTCGAGGGGACCGTGGGCGGCGGTGAAGCGTTGAAGCCCGAGCGCATGACGGAGTTCGAGGCCGGGGTCGACGTCACGGCCTTCGACGGCCGTGCGAGCCTCGAGCTGACCGGCTACCTGCAGAACGTCGACGACCTCATCATCGAGGCCACGACGGCCCCGTCGACCGGCTTCACCGACGTGATCTTCAACGGGGGCGAGCTGCGGAACCACGGGATCGAGGCGGCGATCAACGCCACGCCCGTGCGCAATTCCGACCTGGTGTGGTCGACCCGCACGAGCTTCTTCGTGAATCGCAGCGAGGTCACGCGACTCGACGTGCCCGCCTTCGAGGCGGATGCGGGATTCGCCCTCTTCCTGGGAGGATTCTTCATCGAGGAGGGAAGCTCGCTGACGCAGATCGTGGGCACCGACCCGCGCTGCACGGGCACCGGCAGTCCGTTCGACGATTGTCGGAGCCTGGCCGGTCACATCAAGCTCGGCAACTCGGACCCCGACTTCAACATGCACTTCACGAACACGCTTCAGGTCGGAGATCACCTGGAGCTGTTCACGCTGTTCGAGTGGCGGCAGGGGCAGGAGGTCATCAACCTCACCGAGCTCCTGTTCGACGCCAGCTTCAACAGCGTCGATTTCGGCGATCCGAACGACTTCTTCAACAACCTGGGCGATGCGGACGGGGACGGGATCCCCGAGTTCTCGGGCGACTCGTGCAACCCCGACTGCAGCGGCGCGGAGCGCTTGGCGGCGTTCGTGAACGGGTACTCGTCGCCGTACACGCAGCCCGCGTCGTTCTTCAAGGCTCGCGAGATCTCGCTCAGCTACACGCTGCCTGAGCAGACCGTGGCACGTCTGTTCGGCGGGTTCTTCGACAGCGTGCGCATCCGAGCGAGCGCCCGGAACCTGTTCACGATCACCGACTACCGCGGGCTGGATCCCGAGGTATCGAACTTCGCCAATCAGCAGGTGGGTCGGTCGATCGACGTCGCGCCATTCCCCCCGAGCCGCAGCTTCTGGCTCGGCTTCGATTTCACGCTCTGAGCGGGGGGGAAACATGAGACGACCGGATATCTCAATGATCGTGAAGAGAGGGGGAGCCGTGAACGGATCGCGCCGGGCGGCTCGAGTGATCCTCGCGCTGTTCTTCGTGGCGGGTTGTCAGACCCTGACCTCGCCGAACTCGAACTTCGGGGATCTCGAAGAGCTGCAGAACAATCCCAACCGTGTGGCCCTGGCCACGGCGGCACAGGGGATGATGATCGGGTACCGGGCCTACTTCCTGGGCCCCAACGACTACGTATCGATGCTCGGCATCCTCGGGCGGGAGTCGTACAACCACGATGTGGCGGACCCTCGCTTCGAAAGCGAGATGCTGGGCGGCACGCTGCAACCGTCGAGTCCCGCCTTCGGCGGGAACTTCTGGTCGGAGCCGTACGCCAACATCAAGCTCGGAGAGATCCTCCTCACCGCGACCGACCAGGTCTCGGACGTGGAGGTCTCCAGCGGCGAGAAGGAGGCGTTGCGCGGTTTCGCGAAGACGATCCAGGCACTCGAGTTCCTGACCATCGTCAACACCCGCGATGAGGAATGCGGATGCCCGATCGCGACCGCCGCGGATCCCACGGTACCCGCGCCACAGGTGGGCAAAGCGGCCGTGTTCGGGCACATCGAGACGCTCCTCGACCAGGCCAAGACGCACCTGCAGAACGCGACCTCGTTCCCCTTCCGCTTCTCGAGCGGGTTCGACGGGTTCAACACGCCCGCCACGTTCTTGCAGTTCAACCGTGCCGTTCGCGCACGCGTGGCCGTCTACCTGGGCAAGCATGCCGAAGCCCTGCAGGCGCTGAGCGAGTCGTTCATCGACGGCGCCGGGGATTTGAACCGCGGGGTCTATCACACCTTCACCTCGGGGTCCGGCGACCGCACGAACGAGTTGTTCCAGCCGGGCTCGGATCCGAACCTGCGCGCCCACCCGTCGATCAGGGCCGACGCCGAGCTCAAGCCCGGGGGTGCGCGGGATGACCGCTTCACGCGCAAGACGCGCACGATCACGTCTCGCTCGTTCAACGGGGTGCTGTGCACGCCGACGGCGACCTTCCCCGTGTGCGATGTCGGGTTCGCGATCTACAACTCGACGACGGCTCCGATTCCGATCATCCGCAACGAGGAGCTGATCCTGCTGCGGGCGGAAGCCAACATCGGGCTCAACAACCTGGGCGCGGCGCAGACGGACATCAACACGATCCGGAGTCGCTCCGGAGGCCTTCCGGGCGTCACGCTCACGAGCCAGGCGCAGGCCCTCGACCGGCTGCTTTACGAGAAGCGTTATTCGCTCCTCTTCGAGGGCGGGCATCGCTGGATCGACCTGCGCCGGTACGGGCGGCTGTCGAGCCTGCCGCTCGACTCGCCCTCGCATCAGATCAACGCGCGCTACCCCATCCCGGTGGGAGAGACGGCCGCGCGCAACTGAGCCGCCCGCGGGGCGGCCGCGGGCCTTTGGCGGCCCATGTGAGCACGGGGGCCGGGCACCTCGCCCGGCCCCTTTTTCTTTGTCCCGGCGGTCGGTGACGGCAGGCCGGCGAAAAGGGGAGGATGCGAGAGTGTCCGGACGAGCG
>JBFIOX010000084.1:0-9308 GCA_041610455.1 Gemmatimonadota bacterium | reverse complement strand
GTCGATGAACGGCTCGAGGATCGACACGAACCCCTCGGAGACCGGATCGTCGGCTTTTGCAGCGGCGTGGGCGATCGGCGCCGAGCCCTGCCCCGCCTCGTTGGAGAAGAGGCCGCGGCGCACGCCCCACATCAGCGTGACCAGGAAGGCCCCCGCTCCCGTCCCGGCCACGCCGGCCGTCGGATTGAACGCCTCGCGGAAGACGAGGGCGAAGGTCTCCGGCACCTGACCGATGTTGAGCACGATGATGACGAGGGCGCCCGACACGTACACGGCGGCCATGAGCGGGGCGAGGATGCTGGTCACCCGACCGATTCGGCTGATGCCGCCGAGGATGACCGCGGCCACCAGTCCCGAAGTGATGACCCCCGTGACCCAGGGAGGGATCGAGAAGTTGGTCTGCATCGCGTCGGCGACCGTGTTCGCCTGCACCGCGTTGCCGGTGAGGAAGGCGGTGACGCCGAGCATGATGGCGAAGAAGGCGGCCACCGGCTTCCATCGGGGCCCCAGACCCTTCTCGATGTAGTACATGGGGCCGCCCGACACCTTGCCGCTCCACTTGGCGCTCGTCTCGTCGACCTCGCGGTAACGCTGCGCCAGGGTCACCTCGCCGAACTTGGTCGCCATCCCGAGGAAGGCCGTCATCCACATCCAGAACAGCGCGCCCGGACCGCCCCAATGGATCGCGATCGCCGCTCCCGCGATGTTCCCGATGCCGACCGTCGCGCTGAGCGCCGTCGTGAGCGCTTGGAAGTGGGAGACGTCGCCCGGCTCGTCGGGATCGTCGTACCGACCGCTCGCGACCGCGAAACCGTGCACCAGGCGGCGCACCTGGATCAAACCGAGCTTGAGCGTGAGGAAGAGGCCCACGCCGAGCAGGAGGACCACCTGCAGGGTGATCTTCTCCTCCCCCACGGGAAGCCCGAATTCCGCCACGTTGTGGTTCAGCCAGGCGACGATGTCGGCGAAGTCCATGCCCCTCCCCCGTTCAAGGTTCCGCTGAGTTTGGGCCGGACCCCGTGGGCGCGGCAAGTTGCGGCCCCCCGGGCTTCGTCCGGGTCCCCCGAGCGGAGACGGACCGGGGGCGCCCTCCGTGACGCGCGGCGCGCCGCCGACCGACTGGCCCCGCGGCGCCCGGTCCGTAATCTTGCGGCCGCCTCCGAGGGGCGGGGCGATCGCTCCCCGGGAAGGCGGCTCCATTCAGGGCATCACGTACTCTCTCGAAGCGGCATAACGCGGAGGTCGGCGTGAGGAAGAGGACGGAGGGCGGCGGACCGGCGACGGCGCGCGCCGACGTGAATTCGCAGCGGCCCCTGCCGCAGCGCGTCGCACGGCTCTGGGAGTTCGCGACCAACCTGGCCTGGACCTGGGATCGGGACGCCCGCGCCGTGTTTCGGGCCATGGACCTCTCGCTGTGGCGCCTAACGCGACACAACCCCGTCGATCTGCTCCTCCGCGTTCCGGAGGAGCGGCTGGCCGAGATCGCGGCGGATTCGGCCTTCCTCAGGCGCTACGACGCGCTCTGCGCCTCGGTGGACCAACGCCGCGCGTCGGGCGACACCTGGTTCGCGCGCAACTACCCGGAGCTGGTCGACCAGCCCATCGCCTATTTCTGCGCCGAGTTCGGGCTCCACGAGTCACTGCCCATCTATTCGGGCGGTCTGGGCGTCCTGGCGGGCGACCACTGCAAGGCGGCGTCCGACCTCGGTGTGCCGCTCGTGGGAGTCGGGCTGCTCTACGCGCGCGGCTACTTCGATCAGTCGCTGCGGATCGATGGTTGGCAGGAGGACGGCGACGACACGCTGGACCCGAGCCGCACGCCGCTCGAGCGTCTGCGAGGCGCCGACGGCCAGCCCTGGCTGAGTTGGGTGTACAGCTCCGACCGCCGCGTGTACGTGGGGGCGTGGCGCGTGCGGGTGGGCCGCATCTCGCTCTACCTGCTCGACACGGATCTCCCCGAGAACGAGCCCGAAGACCGCGAGCTTTCGCACAAGCTCTATGCGGGCGGCGTCGACCACCGTCTGCGCCAAGAAGGGCTGCTGGGCATCGGCGGGGTCCGGGTGCTGGAGGCGGCCGGGATCGAGCCCGTCGCGTGGCACGCCAACGAGGGCCACGCGACCTTCATGTTGGTCGAGCGCGTGCGACGGTTCCTGAAGGAGGGCGTGCCCCTGGAGGAGGCCGTGCGGCGGGTGCGGGCCACAAGCGTCTTCACCACGCATACGCCCGTGCCGGCCGGCCACGACATCTTCTCGCACGACCAGATCCGAGACTGGGCGGGCCAGTATTGGGAGAAGATCGGCTTCCGCGACGAGCTCCTGGCGCTGGGGCGAGATCCCGGCGACGAGGGCGGACGCTTCCACATGACCGCCGCCGCCGTCCGCCTCTCGGGACGCGTCAACGGCGTCTCGGAGCGGCACGGCCGCGTGTCGCGCGAGATCTGGCGCGGCCTCTGGTCGAAGCGACCCGTCGAGGAGGTGCCGATCGGCCACGTGACCAACGGCGTGCACCTCGCCACCTGGATGCACAACGACTTCATGGGACTCCTGGACCGGCACCTGGCATCCGACTGGGGAGCGCGCCTGGACGATCCGGAGCTGTGGCCGCGGGTCCGCGACATCCCCGACCAGGCGGTGTGGGATGTGCACCAGTCTCTCAAGACGGGATTCATCGATTTCGTGCGTGAGGAGGCGCGCCGCCGTTGGCGTGACAAGTGGACGGAAGCCTCGCACCTCGTGGGGGCGGGGACCCTGCTCAGCCCCTTCGCCCTCACGATCGGCTTCGCGCGGCGGTTCGCCACGTACAAGCGGGCCGCCCTCCTCTTCTCCGACCCGGATCGCCTGATGGCCCTCCTGTCCGACCCGTGGCGTCCCGTCCAGCTGGTGTTCGCGGGAAAGGTCCACCCAAAGGACGAGGCGGGGAAGGTGGTGCTGCAGCAGGTCTATCAGCACACCCGCGATCCTCGATTCGAGGGCCGCGTGGCGTTTCTCGAAGACTACGGGCTCCACATCGCGCACCGGCTCGTGGAGGGCGTCGACCTGTGGCTCAACCTCCCGCGCGTGCCCAAGGAGGCCAGCGGCACCAGTGGGATGAAGGCGGCGCTCAACGGGGTGCCCCAGCTCGGGACGACCGACGGCTGGTGGGAGGAAGGCTACACGGGGGACAACGGCTGGATCGTGCCGCCCGCCACCGGGGGCACGACGGACGAAGAGATCGACGCGCTCGACGCCGCCCAGGTGTTCCGGTTGCTGGAGGACGAGATCGTGCCGTCGTTCTACGATCGTCCCCGGGACGGCGTGTCGGCCGACTGGGTGGGCCGCATGAAGGCCGCGATCGCGGTGGCGGGGCGCCGCTTCACGGCCCGCCGCATGGTACAGGAATACACGCGCGACTATTACGTGCCGGCGCTGCGCGGCGAGGGCGGCTCCGACGATCCCCCCGCCCTCTGATCCGCTTCCTCATTCCGTCTCCATGCGGGCCCTGAAGCGGTCGACCTGCAGCACGACTTCCTCGTGCGGGATGCCGGCCCCGTGCAGCGCTTCTTCGAGCAGGTGGACGGTGGACTCTATCTCCTCGACGACCACCACCTCCGCGCCGATGACCTCGAGGGGCTCGGCGTCGACCACGTAGGGGACCCGGGCCACCACCTCCACGCCGGGGTGCTCCAGCTTGAGGCGCTGGACGATGCGCGCGGTCGCCTGCGCGTCGTTGATCGCCACCACCACGAGCCGCGCATCGTGCGCGTGCACCTCTTCCAACACCGACGCTCGGGTGAGGTCGCCGTACACGGCGGGGATCCCCGCAGCCTCCGCCTCGAGCACGGACACCGGGTTGAGGTCGACCACGACGTGGCGCACGGAAAGCTGCTGAAGCGAATTCTGGATCACTCTTCCCGCCAGCCCGTATCCGCACAGGATGACGTGGTCCTTCAGTACCGTCGAATCGTCCACATCGGTGACGCGATCGCGGTCCCGCCGCCCGGCCCACCCCTCGGCCCGCCGGCGAAGCCTCGGCTCCAGGCGCATCACGAAGGGGGTCGCCACCATGAGGAGCACCGTCACGGCGAGGAACGTCTGACGTCCCGTCTCGCCCAGATCGCCGGGGCTGAGGCCCTCGGCCCGACCCACCCCCTCGAGCACGAAGGAGAACTCGCCGATCTGCGCCAGCGCGAGCGCCACGCCGATGGCGATGCGCAGCGGATACCGCAGGGCCAGCACGCTGAGACCGGTGATCACGGCTTTGCCCACGAGCACCGCCGTCCCGACCGCGGCCACCAGCAGCGGGCGCTCGACGATGAATCCGATGTCGAGGAGCATTCCGACCGAGACGAAGAAAACGGCGTTGAACAGAGTGCGGAGCGGGAGGATCTCGCCCACCGCGTGCTCGCGGAACCGGCTGCCGCTCACGGCCAGGCCCGCCAGGAACGCGCCCAGCGAGAGGCTCACGCCGCCGAGGCTCGTGAGCCACGCGATGCCGAAGCACACCACGACTACGGTGAGCAGAAACAGCTCGGGATTGTGGATCGCGGCCACGCGATCGAGCAGGGCCGGGACGGCTCGATAGGCGAGCACGAGCACGAGCAGGATGATCGCGAGCGCCTGTGCCAGGGCCAGCGCGAGGGCCGCGGGCCGGTCTCCGCCGCCGGCGAGGACCGGGACCAGGAGGACCATCCCGATGACGGCCAAGTCCTGGAAGATGAGCACGCCGAGCCCGATCCTCCCCACGGGCGTGTCCGTCATTCCCGCCGACGAGAACAGCTTCAGCACGATAACGGTGCTGCTCAGCGCCACCAGACACCCCGTGTAGAGGGCCGGGCGCCAGGCGAGTCCGAACGGCATGAGCAGCAGCGCGGTGGCGAGCACGGTACCCGCCACTTGGAGCCCGCCGCCCAGCACGATGAACCGTCGGATCAGGGCCAGCTTTTTGAGGCTGAACTCGACCCCGATGGTGAAGAGAAGGAGGATGACGCCCACCTCCGCCATGCCCGCGATGAGGTCCTCGCTCTGGACGAACCCCAGCGCGTGGGGTCCGATGAGGACCCCCGCCACGAGGAAGCCCACGATGGGGACGAGGCGGAGGCGATGGCACAAATACGTGAGGATCGCCCCCACCGCGAAGACGAGGACGAGCTCCGGAAGGAAAAGGAATTCCTCCGCGGCGGCGATGGCGGCATCGAAGGCGATCGACATCGCGGGAAGATGCGACGTCCCGGCCGAGGCCGGCTAGGCCCGTCGTCGCGCCGCTTGCTCGGCTAGGCCTGGGCGTGGTCCTCGGCCGTTGCAGGCACGAGCTCGTCCACGTACCGGACCAGCATGTTGCGCCAGGTCGGCCAGTCGTGGTGCCACTCCTCGCCCCAGTCGTCCATCCGGTTGGGGACCCCTTTTCGGCCCAGCAGGGCGGCGACGCGCCACGACTCGTCGATGTCCTCCGCCCTTCCGCGGCCCGAAGCCAGGAGCACGAAGCGGGTCCGCAGCAGCTCGAGAGCCGGCCCGTTCAGATCGGGCAGGTAGTGGACTGGTGACGAGAAGAAGAAATCCTCGGTGACTCCAGCCTTGAGGAAGCGCTGCAGGTCGTACGTCCCGCTCATGCTGAGGGCGTGCGTGAAGGCATCCGGAAAGCGGCACAGGGCGGCGAGCGCGTTGAAGGCGCCGATCGACGAGCCGGCGGCGATCACGCCGACATCGGGGTCGTTGCAGTCCTGACGGATGGCGGGCACCAGCTCGTGATAGACGAAGTTCTGGAACCGGTTGATCATTCGCATGCGGTGTTCGGGAGACCCCTCCTGCGCCAACATCGCCCGGCCGGCCACGCTGTCGCACGAGTACACCTTGATGCGCCCCTGCTCGAGAAACTCCGCGAGCGTGTCGATCACGAGGAAACGCTCGATCTCCTCGGCGTCCCCCCCGGCCGTGGCGAACATCAGGAACGGCGTCCCGACCTCGCCCCAGCGCACGACGTTGACCGTCTCGTCGAGTCTCGGAGAATGCCAGCTCGTCTTGACTTTCGTCACGCTCGCCCCTGCGGGTTGATAGGTGCTCCTGCGGGCTCGGCGCGCCCGCCAGCCGACTCATCTCGCAGCGCATTCTGGATGCGGTCGAAGAACAAGTCCGTGAACTCGTCCACCTCGTGTGCCGGGTACAGCGCCTTCACTTTCTCGCGCACCGCCTCGCGCGCCGCGTCGCTGGCGAAGAAGGTGTCCGCCACCTCGTCCAGATGCGGGAGGTGCTCGGCGCAGAACGCTTCGAAACGATCGACATCGAAGTGGGCCCGCGCGATCGCACCGCACGCCCGGATGCGCTCCTCCACCGTCATTCCGGGGTGCGCCGCGTCGAAGAACGGCCGCCAATCCAGGGTGGTCCGCATCGGACGGCGAGTGGCGGCGCAGAAAACGGACCAGCGGATGTTCGCCTTGATGAGCCACGGGAAGTGATAGTGGAGCGAGGTGACCTGCGAGTCGGGGCAGGGATTGGCGAAATCGATGGGAATCCAACGCCCCCCGGCGCGCAGCGCCTCGCACGAGTTGAAGTCCCACCCGAAGAACGCGTTGATCGTGAGCGTCATGTTTCGAAGCAGGTCGGCCTCCGGCTCGCTCACGAAATCGCGAGTCATCGTGTATCTGTCGTGCAGCGGCGCCGAGGGATCGTACCGGACCAGGCGCGTCTGCGGGCCCAACCCGACGCAGCGCACGAACAGGTCGTGCCCCTCGACGCCTCGCTGCAGGTGCATGACGAACTTGCCACTCTCCTCGTAGGCGGCGCGCAGCTCGGACTCGTTCTCGATACGCGACACGCCTCGCCAGCCGCCCCCATCGTACGGCTTCATGTACATCGGGTATCCCAGCTGTCGGCCTAGGTCCCCCAGGTCGAAGAGGCGCGCGTAGCGCTCGAGCGTGACCTCGAGATCGGCGACCGGCTCGTAGGCCTTGGGCGGGACGAGCCATGTATCCGGGATCGGCAGCCCGAGCCGCATCATGGCGCAATACGTCGTCTGCTTCTCCATCGACTGGACGCTCCACGGGTTGTTGAATACGTAGAGACCGTCCATGATCACGGCCTTCTTGATCCATTCGCGTGTGGGGTGGTACCAGTGCGTGAGCCGATCGATGACGAGGTCGTACTGCGTCGGCTGCCGGAGGTTGAACGGCTCGATCGTCACGCGGTCGACCGCGAAGCGGACCACGTCACCGCCCCACGGGATGCGCAGGTCCAGCGCGCGCATGATCTGTCGATACGCGATCGGCCAGCAGACGTCCGCACCGAGCGACAGCCCGATGCGGCGGGTGACTTCAGCCAACATGCCCTTCCTTGCCGCGAGGCGTGAGAAGTTCTCCTGCGGGGCGCGAGGTCCGCGAGGGCGACGTCATTCGTACACCATCCACAGCGGACCCGGGAACAACCACGAGAGCCCCTCGCGCAACCGGTCGCGCCAGTTTTCCCAGTTGTGCCCGTCCCGAGCTTCGACGAAGCGGACGTCCACGCCCGCTCGCCGCAGCACGGGGACGAGCGCGCGGTTGTCCGACACGAGCGCTTCGTAGACCCCTACGGAGACGAAGGCCTTCTTTGCGATGACGGTCGGCTCGCGTCGGTAGCCATTCATCATGTCGACGATGTCGTCGAACACGGGACCTCTCGTGTTGTCTCCGATGTCGGTGAACGCGAACGAGCCCGACTGGAGCAGCAGACGATCGAAGCGGCGGGGGTACAGGAGGGCCGTGTGGAACGCCGCGACCGCGCCCAGGCTCGCTCCCATGAGGCCACGCGACTCCGGGGTCTCCAGAAGCGAGTATTTCTCCTCGAGAACGGGAAGCAGCTCCTCGACGATGAAGCGCGCGTGCGCGGGCTCGGCCGTGTATTCGCGCAGGCGCCGCTCGGGGGGAAGCAGCGCGACCACCATACCCGGGATCTCCAGCCGGTGCGCGAGCCGATCCAGCACGATCCGCAGGCCCGCGTACTCGATGTACTCGGGGCCGTCGTGCACGATCAGCAGCGGGTAGCGGCGGCTGGCCCGGTACCGGGCGGGACGGTACACGGCGACCGTCCGCTGCGACTCGAGCGCGGGGCTCTCGACGGCGAACTCTTCGATCTCGCCGCGCGGCACGTCCGGGTCCTCCTGCGCCCACTCCGGAACGGCGTACCCCCGTGCGGTCACCACGGAGTTGGCACCGAACGGATCCCGCGCGCGGCTCGGGTTGAGCGGATCCTCGATCCACTCCGCGGCCCCTCCCCGCACCACTTCGATCTTGTACTCCACCCGGGAGTCGTCGGGCAGCTCGACCGTTCGGTACCAGAGATCGCTGCGCCCCACGCGACGGAACGGTTGCGACGTGGGGAGGCCGTAGATCCAGTGCCGGAGGCGGACGGCGTCGGCGGGCCCGCGGAACACGAACGTATAGAAGGGCGGCTCGGCGAGGGGAAACTCGTTCTCGAGCAGGAACTGCTCCACCGCGCCCGGCTCGCTCTCCACGCGCGCTTCCAGCTCGGAGATCGCCGGCGAGACGGGCATCGCGAGCGTCTCGGGGTGGCCGGGGGACCAGCGGAGCGACACCGCGTCGCCCATCATGCGGCAGCAGCACGGAAGCGGGACCGCCGACCGGCGCGGTCCAGGCGTTGCACGCCGCCGCTTCCCCGCCACCGACCGTCGCGCCATTCGACGCGCGCTCCGGGGTCGAGCAGCGTACAGACGTCGGGCGCGAATCGCCGCGCCAGCCGCGTCGTCCGCTCACGATCGTTGAGAGCCAGCCGCGCGGTGGCGTGCGGAAAGGCGACGATGCCCGACACCAGCCCCAACCCGCGATCGAACACCTCGGCGTTGCCGGGCCCCCAGGGCGGACGGTCGTGGAACAGCACCACGCGGCGGGCCACCGCCATGGCCCCGGCCGACCACGCGATGACCACTCGCCCGCCCAACAGGTCGCGCACCCCGAAGAGGCGCAGCCGGTTGAGCAGGGTCGCGATGTGCCCTCCCGCGATGGCCACCACCTGCGCATCCGAGAGCAGCGTCTCGATCTGGTCGCGTCGGCCCGCCACGGCCTCGCGCTCGAGCGGGCGGTACTCGGCCTCGTACTCGACCCGGATCTCGTCGACGCGCGCGAGGTGGCGCGCGTCCAGATCGCGGAGGGCGGCCAGCGCGGCCTCGCGCTCGTCCTCCAGCACTTCCGACGCTTCGGTGAGCTCGACCAGGTGACGGTGGGCCGAGATGAGCGCCTCCAGCCGCACGTTGTAGGCCCGTCGGAGCGTCTTGAGCCGCTCTTGCGTGGCCCGGTGGGCTCGGGCCAGCTCGGGGTCGTCCGTCACCAGCGTCTCGGCGCCCAG
>JBFIOX010000083.1:0-9321 GCA_041610455.1 Gemmatimonadota bacterium | reverse complement strand
CGGCTGGAGAGGCTCTCGGCGGAGCGCGAGGACCTGAGCGACCGGATCGAGCAGCTGGAGGCCTTCCACGAGTCGGCGTTGGCCCGATCGGAGTCGGGCGAGGAGCGGCGGGGTGCGTTGGAGGAGGCGCTGGAGGCGGCCGAACGCGACCACGCGGAGGCGCGCGCCGGCGCCGAGGCCGCGCGGCACGAAGCCGAAGCGAAGCGCGCCGAGGTGCATGCGGCGCAGCTGGCCCGAGCGCGCCTGGAGGCGGATCTGGCGAGCCGACGGGAGGTGTTGGACCGGATCGCCGAGGCGCTAGAGGATGTCGATCGCCGGGCGACGGCGCTGGCCGCGGAGGCCGAGCAGCTCGAGGCCGCGCTGACGCAGAGCGAGCGGCAGCGTGGCGAAGCCGAGGAGGCCATCGGGACGGGTCTCGAAGCGCGGGCCGGGGAGGAGACCCGCCTGGTCGAGCTGGAGGCGAGCGTGTCCGAGCGCCGCGAGCTCCTCGAGGCGCGCGAGGGCCAGCTTCGCGAGGCACGTCGCGCGGAGCGCCAGCGGACCGAGCGCCGGCACGCGCTCGAGCTCGAGGTGACGCAGCTGGAGGCGGCCACCGCATCCGTCCGCGAGCGGCTCGAGGTGGAATGGGACGCGCCCCTCGAGACGCTCCGGGAGCGGGTCGCGCCTCCCGAGGACGGAGATCCCGAAGCCTGGGAGGGAGAGCTGGACGACGTCCGCCGATCCATCGCGCGGATCGGACCGGTCAACCTGCTGGCCCAGCAGGAGTTCGAGGAGGAGAGGACCCGGCTCGAGTTCCTCGGCGCGCAGCGCGACGATCTGGTGCAGGCCCGCGACGACCTGCGCACCTCGATCCGGCGCATCAACCGCCGTGCCGCGGAGGCGTTCACCACCACGTTCGAGCAGGTGCGGGAGCACTTCCACCGCACGTTCGACACGTTGTTCGAGGGTGGCGAGTGCGATCTATGGCTCGAAGACCCGGAAGATCCGCTCGACTCGCCGATCGAGATCTCGGCCAGCCCGCGCGGAAAGCGGACGCAGCGCATCCACCTCCTCTCCGGGGGGGAGCGGGCGCTCACGGCCCTGGCCCTCCTGTTCGCCATCTACCTGGCCAAGCCGAGTCCCTTCTGCCTCCTCGACGAGGTGGACGCGCCGCTGGACGAGACGAACATCCTCCGCTTCGTCCACATGCTGGAGGCGTTCAAGCGCGATACGCAGTTCATCGTGATCACGCACAATCCCCGCACGATGGAAGGCGCCGACTGGATCTACGGCGTGACCATGCAGGAGCCCGGCGTCTCCTCCATCGTCGGCGTGGAGTTCGAGCAGACCTCTCAGGTCGCCTGAGCCGGCGCCCCGGCCGGGCGGCGGCCCACCCTCGAGAAGGACTTCGGGCGCAGACGCCATGAACGCGCTGACCGTGGTCGGTTGCGGCACGGTGGTGCCGGAGGCCGAGCACGGCGCCTCGTGCTACCACCTGGAGCTCGACGGGGCTTCGCTTCTGCTGGATTGCGGACCGGGCGCGCTGCAAGGGCTGGTGCGGGCGGACGTGCCTTGGCCGGAGATCACCGATCTGGCGATCACCCACTTCCACGCCGATCACATCGGAGCGCTGCCCGGTCTCTTCTTCGCCTTCCGGCACGGCATGGACGGCCCGCGCGAGCGGCCGCTCGCCGTATGGGGGCCGATCGGGACGCGGTCCCTGTTCGAGCGCATGGCCGACGCGTTCGGCGCGTTCGTGCTCGATCCCGGTTTCCCGGTCGAGATTCACGAGCTGGCTCCTGATGGGGAGGCACGGCTCGCCGAGGGGGTGCGGATTCGCGCGTTCCCGACCCCCCACACGGACGAGAGCCTCGCCTTCCGCGTGGAAGGGTCGGGCGGCACCGTCGGCTATACGGGAGACACCGGCCCTTCGGAGGCGTTGGGGCCGTTCATGGCCGGCGCGTCCGTTCTGCTCTGCGAGTGCTCGCTGGCCGACGATGAGGTCGGCGACAACCACCTCTCGCCCGGCCGCGCCGCGGCGATCGCGCGCGCTGCGCGTCCCGACCTGCTCCTCCTCACCCACGTGTACCCGCACCTGAGGAGGCGGGCCGACGTGGCGGCGCTCGTCGCCCGCGCGGGCTACCGGGGCGAGACGCGAGTGGCGCGGGCCGGTCTGCGCGTGAAGCTGACGTCCCGGTCCGCACCCGAGGAGGTTTGACGAACCGGTGACGGGGCTCGACTATTCTGTGCGTTCGCCCGGGCTGTGGGCCCTACGGGGGTTGCGGCGCCGGGCGTTCTTGCGCGGGGGACCGCGCCGCAAGCACTCCGACGTACAGGGGACACGATGCTGGTGGTGATGCGGCACGGGGCGACGGCCGATCAGATCGACGGCGTCGTGCGTGCCATCGAGAGTCTGGGATATCAGGCGCGCCCCATGCCCGGGGCGCAGCGGACCACCGTCGGTCTCGTCGGCAACGACGGCCGCGTCGACGAGAGCCGGCTGGTCGGGCTGGACGGGGTGCTGCGCATCATCCACGTCTCCCAGCCCTACAAGCAGGTGAGCCGCGAGTGGTGTGCCCGGGACACCGTCGTCGAGCTGCCCAACGGGGTCCGCATCGGCGGCCGCGAGGTCGTCGTGATGGCGGGGCCGTGCGCCGTCGAGTCGCGGGCGCAGATCCTCCAGACGGCGCGGCGCGTGTCGGCCGCCGGGGCCACCGTCCTGCGCGGCGGCGCCTTCAAGCCGCGCACTTCGCCCTATTCCTTCCAGGGGTTGGGAGAGGAAGGGCTCAAGCTGCTCGCGGAGGCACGCGCGGAAACGGGGCTCGCGGTCGTCACGGAGGCCCTCGACCCCGAGACCCTCCCGCTCGTCGCCGCATATGCCGACATCATCCAGATCGGCGCCCGCAACATGCAGAACTATTCGTTGCTGCGGGCCGCCGGGCGCGCGGGCAAGCCGGTGCTTCTCAAGCGGGGAATGTCGGCCACCATCAAGGAGCTGCTCCTGGCGGCCGAGTACATCGTGGTCGAGGGGGAGCCGCGCGTCATTCTGTGCGAGCGGGGCGTGCGCAACTTCGACTCGCACGCGCGCAACCTGTTCGACCTCACGGCCATCGTGACGGTCAAGGAGCTGTCGCACCTCCCGATCATCGCCGACCCGAGCCACGCGACGGGGGCCCGCGCCAAGGTGGGTCCGATGGCCCGCGCCGCCGTGGCGGCGGGTGCCGACGGACTGTTGGTCGAGGTGCACCCCGACCCGGCGGCCGCGGTGTCCGACGGGGCACAATCGCTGACGCCGGACCAGTTCGACACGCTGATGCGTGAGCTGGAGACGATCGCCGGCGCGCTCGACCGACGGGTCGCGGGTCCGGTCGCGCTCACCGCGCACTCCTGAGGCCCTCGGCGTCGAGCGGCGGCCCGCGGCGCCGCCGTCTGGGCGAGCTTGGCGAGCGCCTGGCGGCCGCGTTTCTGGAGCGCCGCGGGCACCGAGTCCTCGACCGGAACTGGCGCGACGGCCGGCGCGAGATCGACCTGGTGGCCCGCCGTGGCGATGTGGTGGCTTTCGTGGAGGTGAAGACTCGGCGGCGTGGCGTCGAGGGGCCCGAAGAGTCGCTTCCGCCAGCCCAGCGGCGTCGCATCCGCCGCGCTTCGGAAGCCTGGATCCACGCGCACCCGGGGGTCGGGCGCGAGTTCCGCTTCGACCTCGTGACCGTAGAAGTCGGGCGGGGGGCGCAGGTCCACATCGAGCACCATGCCGACGCCTTCTTCGGCGACGAGGCCCGCTGAGCCGCTCGGGCCCGCCCGCCGCTCGCCTCGTTTTGCCCGCACCGGTCGCCGACGCTAAGATACGGCGACCCCAGGCCCGTGGGGCCGGCGCGCGTGAATCCCGTCAGGACCGTGAAGGTAGCAGCGGTAAGCGTGTAATGGTCGCCACGGTCAGCCTGGGGTCGACGCCGTGTCCGCGCCCGAGCCCGCCCCGACCTTTCGTCGGCCACGTCTCGGAGCTCGAGCCGAGCCGCCGAACCCCATCGATCACGTGCCCGTGTACCGCACCGCTCTAGCCAGAACCCACCGTCCGCGCCGCTTCGAGGAGCTGGTCGGGCAGGACCACGTCGGGTCGACGCTGCGAGCCGCCGTGGAGTCGGGTCGCGTCGCGCACGCCTACCTGTTTTGCGGCCCGCGCGGGGTGGGGAAGACGACGGCGGCCCGCATCCTGGCGATGGCGCTCAACTGCCCCGAGCGCGCCGGGGGAGAGCCCTGCGGAGCATGCGACTCGTGCGAGCGCATCTGGTCGGGCCGCGCTTCGCTCGACGTGGTCGAGATCGACGCCGCCAGCCACCGTGGCGTCGAGGACGCACGCGACCTGCGCGAGCGGGCCATGTACGCGCCGACCAGCGAAGCGCGCTACAAGATCTACATCCTGGACGAGGCGCACATGCTGACCCGGGACGCGTGGAACGCGCTCCTCAAGATCCTCGAGGAGCCGCCGCCGCGCGTGATCTTCGCCTTCGCCACGACCGAGCCCCACAAGATCGAGCAGGGGGCGGCCCCCGTCATGTCGCGCTGCCAGCGCTTCGATTTTCGGCGGGTATCCGTCTCCGACATCATGGGTCGGCTCGTCGCGGTGCTCGAACGGGAGGGGATCTCGGCCGACCCCGGGGCCCTGCGGGCCATCGCCCGTCGGGCGGAGGGGGGCGTACGCGACGCCCTCTCGCTGCTGGACCAGCTCCTGTCCTTCCGGGGCGACGCCGTGAGCATGCAGGACGTGCGGCGCATGCTCGGGCTCGTGGATGAGGACCGATACCTGCGTTTCCTCGCGATGGTCGCGAAGCGCGAGCGGGCGGCGGTGTTCGGCTTCGTGCAGGAGCTGCTCGACGCGGGCTACGACCCGGCCGAGTTCATGCGCGGGCTGGGGAACGCGCTGCGCGCCGCCCTCGCGCTGCGTCTCGATCCCGAGGATGAGACGGTCGATCTCGAAGCCGAGTCCCGCGCGAAATTCGTCGAGGCCGCCGCGCCGTTCACCCCGGCCGACCTGCTGCGGCAGTTGATGATCGTGAGCGAGTTCGAGGCCTCGGGCACACTCAACCGGAGCGGGCAGCAGCGCATACAGCTCGAAGTGCTCCTGCTCCGGCTGGTGAGCCTCGACTCGACGGTCGCGCTCGAAGAGCTGCTCGAGGCGTTGGGGGATGGCGGGGATGGGACGGCGGTCCGCCGCTCGATGCCGGCGCCCGAGGGACGCCCCGGCGGGACCGGCGCCGGCCCCCCGACACCCGAGGCACCGCGGCGGCCACCCTTGCGGGGCGCCCGGCACGCCGACGAAGAGGACACCGGCGGGTCGGTCGGCGCCTCGCGGTCCTCGCCCATGACCGGTGGTGCGGCTCCGCCGGCCCCCCGGGCGAAGTCCGGAGCGGCGGCGACGTCCGGGGCGTCGGCCCCGCCCGGCATCGAGGATGCGTGGGCCGCGGCGGTGGCCGAGACGCCGCGGCTGGGCGGGGCCGCCATCGCGCTTCGCGGCGCGCGCGTGGAGGGCCTCGAGCGCGGCGTGCTCCGCCTCCGCGTTCCCGCCGGCCTTCGACCCGACCTGGAGGCGCTGCTCGGCGATCGCACGCGTGCGGCCCCGTTGCTGGCGAACCTCGCCGCACGGCTCGACCTGTCGGCCGAGACGATCGGGGTCGAAGTGATGGACGACCGGGGCGGCCGGCTGACCGCGCGGGAGGCGACGGAGCAGCGCATGAGCCAGTGGATGGAGAGGGATCCCAGGCTCAAGGAAGCGGTACAAGAGCTGGACCTCACGCTGAAGGAGTAAGACGCCGTGGACGGGATCGATCTCCGGCAGTTGATGCAGTTGAGCCAGCAGATGCAGGCGCGTGTGACCGAGATGCAGGAGCGGCTCGAGGCCGAGACGCTGACCGCGTCCGCGGGTGGCGGCATGGTGGAGGTGACGGCGGATGGGAAGGGGAACCTGAAGAAGATCTCGATCGACCCGACGGTCGTCGATCCCGCCGACGTGGAGATGCTGGAGGATCTCATCGTGGCCGCCGTCTCCGAAGTGCAGCGCCGGGCCCGCGAGCGGCTCGAGAGCCAGATGCGGCAGGCGGCGGGGGGACTGCCCCTGCCGGGGTTGGGAGGCTTGCTCGGGTGAGCGGGAGTGCGGGGTGCGAGGCCCGCCAGCGCGAAGGTGGCCGAGCGGCGTGACGTGAACGCGATCGAGACGTTGGTCGGGGAGTTCGGTCGTCTTCCCGGGATCGGGCGCAAGACCGCCCAGCGGCTCACCTATTTCTTGCTGAAGTCCTCTCGGGAGGACGCGCGCCGCCTGGCGCGGGCCATCGAGCGCGTCGCCGCGGAAGTCCGGGTGTGTGGGGCGTGCGGAAACCTGAGCGATGTCGACCCCTGCGACTATTGCAGCGATTCGCGACGGGACCGGCGACAAGTGTGCGTCGTGGAGGAGGCTTCGGACATCCCGGCCATCGAGAAGGCGGGGAGCTACTCGGGACTCTACCACGTGCTGGGTGGCCGGCTGTCGCCGTTGGATGGCGTCGGGCCGGACGACCTCAACATAAAGGGCCTGCTCGCGCGCCTGGGGGATGGGATCCGCGAGATCATCATCGCGACGAACCCGAGCGTCGAAGGCGAGGCCACGGCAACGTATTTGCATCGCCTACTGGTGGCGTCGGGCGACGTCACGGTGACGCGGTTGGCTCGCGGTTTGCCCGTCGGGGGCGATCTCGAGTACGCGGACGGCGTGACGATCGCCGAGGCGTTCTCCGGTAGGCGGGAGATGTGATATGGGCGTTCGGATCGCATTCAAGGATCGAGACGGCGGCCGCAGCGACACGGCCTGGAAGATCGCGGCGGCCGCCCTGCTGGGAGCGGCGGCGGCCGTCGGCATCGGCATCTTCCTGGCCCGCGACCAGATGCAGCGGCACCGGCGCGAGCTGTTCAGCCCCCACCCGCTGCGCCGCCTCGCCGCCCTGGGCTACCTGAAGGCCCATCCGAGCGTCGACGATCTGCCGCTGCTGCGGGATTATCTGGCCTGGGAAGAGCGTCCCCTGTTGCGCAAGCGCGCGACCGTGATCCTCAGAGGGCTCGAGGAGGCGCTGGCCGGGTACGAGCGGGAAGACCTCGAAGGCGCCCGGTAGGACGCCTTTCGCCGGACCGTGGGGGCCAAGCTGAATCTCCCCAACCTCATCACGTCGGGACGGATCATCGCGGCGCCGCTCGTGACGATCCTGCTGCTGCAGCCGCGACCCGCGTCGCGCCTGATCGCCTTCGTGTTGTTCCTGCTGGCGGCGCTCTCGGACCTGTGGGACGGATACCTGGCCAGAAGCCGCGGCCAGGTGACGTCGTTCGGGGTCATGGTCGACCCGTTGGCCGACAAGTTGCTCCTCGTGTCGACCCTCATCCCCCTCTACGTGATCACCGCCCGCCCGCTCGAGCAGGCCGCGCTTCCCGTGTTCGGTTCGATTCCGCTGTGGGTCGTGATCGTGTTCCTGGGGCGCGAGCTGCTGATCACGCTGCTCCGCTTCGCGGCCGCCCGACGGGGTCGCGTCGTTCCCGCGCGGGGGCTCGGAAAGCGGAAGGCCCTCTTCCAGAACATCTTCATTGGCGCCGCCATCCTCTGGGTCGGGTTCCACACGCCGGGATTCGGGACGCCCAGCGCCGATTCGTGGCGTTGGTTCTCGGAGTTTCACGGCTGGTTCACCACGGCCTTCCTCGCCGCGGCCCTGGTCCTCACGGTCGCCTCCGCGGCGCTGTACGTGGCGACGTTCTCCCGGATCCTTGCCGGCGAGCACCCCTGATCCGGCGCGCGACGTCGTGAGGTCGCAGCCCGACCGGCTGGTCACGGCCCTCACGAACCGCGGTCACACCCTCTCCGTGGCGGAGAGCTGTACGGGGGGACTCCTGGGTGGATGCCTCTCCTCGGTGCCGGGGGCTTCGGCGGTGTTCTGGGGTGGGGTGATCAGCTACGATGACGCCGCCAAACGGTCGCTCCTGGGTGTCTCGGGCGCGACGCTCGCGCGTCACGGGGCGGTGTCGCGAGAGGTCGCGCTCGCCATGGCGCGGGGCGTGCGCGAGCACGCGCGCACCACGTGGTCGGTGGCGGTGACCGGCATCGCGGGTCCCACGGGAGGCTCGCCCGAGAAGCCGGTGGGCACCGTGTGGATCGCGCTGGACGGACCCGTCGCGGCGGCGCGGCGGTACCAGTTCGCCGGCGGCCGGCGCGAGGTTCGGCAGGCCGCGGTCGAAGCGGCGATGGAGTGGTTGGAGTCGTGTGTATCCTCTACGGAAGAACCGAGCAACGGATCGAGTGCCGATGACGAAGCGGTCGAATAGGGAACGGAGGTCGGACGGCGTGACCGACGAGCGGCCTGGCGCGGTCACCGAAGAAGGCGATGAGACGTCGGCGGACGCGTCTGGGGAGGACGACGTTGATCCGAGCGCCGGGGAGAGGTTCGCCGACGGGTCGGGCGAGGAGGGGTCGACCGGCATGGGCGTGGCGGAGGAGGAGACGCCCGGGCACATCGACGAAGTGGCGCCGCCCGCCGCTCCACAGGATCCGAAGGCCGAGCTGGCCGAGCTGCGCGACCGACATCTGAGACTGGCGGCCGAGTTCGACAATTTCAGACGCCGTACGCGCAAAGAGCTGCTGGAGACGGGCGAGGCCGCCAAGGCCGGACTGGCCGGCAAGCTGCTCGAGGTGCTGGACGACCTCCAACGGGTCGCGGACACCCCATGCGACGGGACGACCACGGAAGCGCTGCACGAGGGCGTCGGGCTCGTCGCCAAGAAGCTCAACAAGACCCTCACCGATGCCGGCATGGAGATCGTCGACCCGGTGGGCGAGCGCTTCGACCCCAACTACCACGAAGCCCTGCTCGTGGCACCCACCGACGATCCCGAGCAGGATGGGATCGTCTCCCAGGTGATCCTCGTGGGATACCGCCTCGGCGACCGCCTGCTCCGACCGGCGCAGGTCCAGGTGTACCGCTACGAGGGGGAGACCGCGTAGCCGATGGCGACGCGCACCAAGGACTACTACGACGTCCTCGGCGTGGCCGAGAACGCCGACGCCGACGAGATCAAGAAATCCTATCGGAAGCTGGCCAAGAAGTACCACCCGGACGCGAATCCGGGAGATGAGGGTGCCGCCGAGAGGTTCAAGGAGATCTCGGAAGCCCACCGCGTGCTCTCCGACCCCGAGAAGCGGAAGAAGTACGACCAGTTGCGGAAGTACGGGGGTCTCGGGGCGTTCGGCCCGCGCCCCCGCCCGGGCGCGGGCACGGACGGTCGAGGCGGATTCAAGTTCGAAGATCTCTCCGATCTGGGCGGGATCGGCGACATCTT
>JBFIOX010000082.1:0-9600 GCA_041610455.1 Gemmatimonadota bacterium | reverse complement strand
GGAGTCGGGATCGTTGAGCCCGGCATCACCCGCGAAGCCCTCCCAGAACGTCGCGGCCATCGGGGTCACGTACTCGTGCGAGAATCGGAGATCGGTGCGCAGGAAGCCCGTGTCGCCCGGCTCGACGGCCGGGACCCCCACCTCGTCCCGGGCCGCGTCGACCACCCAGTGCCGGGCCAGGATCTTCTCGGCGATGGTCTGGGGCCGCGCGGTCGCGGGCTCGATCGCGGGAACCGTCACGAGCCCCTTGAGGCGCGCCACCGCATAGTCGAGCAGTCCGCCGTACTCGATGATGTCGCGCTGCACCTGGCCGGCGCCCCGCGTGAAGGCGTCGAGCGGGATCTCCTCCCCCCGTCGGATCTTCTCTACGAGCGAGAAGTCGGTGGACGTGAGCAGCCCGATGTTCGCGCAGTTCTCCCCGTAGATGCGCTCGATGTTCTCGGCGATGACGACGCGGATTCCCGCCGCCTGCTCCGCGAACGGGGAGGCCTCGCGGCTCGAGCCCTTGCCTCGTCGCTTGCCCGATACGGAGCACACGAATCCGCCGTGCTTCACATCGTTTCGGCCGATGGGCCGCTCGTCTCCACACAGGAGACCCACGTAGGGGTACTCGCCCAGCTTCTCGTCGTAGTGGTAGCACACCCAGCCCGGGGTGATCTCATCCGTCGAGATGTCGTCCCTGAGCGGGATCGAGGGGTCCCAGGCCAGATCCTCGCCCGCCAGCTGCCGGCGGATGAGGTCGGGATCCTCGGTGAGGAAGAGGACGCGGCCCTGGAGCCGCACCGTGGGGGGCCGCTTGGACACCCGGGTGGCGAGAAGACGTTCGAGCATATGTGTCGTTATTCCCGTGTTGTCTCGTCCTGCGCCGCCTCGAGCGGCCGCGCCGCGGATCGATCCGCCGGCGCCCGGGGAAAGGTGGCCCGAGTGGGCGTCATGCCCGCGGAGCGCACGGGGTCGGCGTGAAATGCGCGCCGTGCCGGGCGAGCATGGCCACCGGGCGGGGACCGCGCCGGGGCCACTCGTCGCGGCTTCGGAGGCGAATCATACCCCTGGGGCTTCGGAGCGGCGAGCCGGAACGGGGCTTGCCGCCCCTCCGGCGCGGGCCGGCACGTCTGGTCGGGGATCGGGCGCGCCGACGCGAGCCCGACCACCGGCCGCCCGACCCGATACGACGCGGTCCCGGACCCCGGAGGAGGCAGCGACGCGCGAGACATGGACCGACAGAACCCGCCGCAGGTCCTCGTCCATCTCTATCGAGCCGCCGTCGGTCACGCGGACATCTGGCGGCAGCGCCTCGATGCGACGACGAACTGGGCGGTCATCACCACGGCAGCCGTCCTCACGTTCGCGTTCAGCAATCAGGCCTCGCCGCATTTCGTCATGCTCCTGGCCCTCCTCTTCGTGCTGTTCTTCCTGCTCATGGAGTCCCGGCGTTATCAGGCCTACAACCTCTGGCAGCGCCGCATCCGGGTCCTCCATCGCGCCGTCATCGTCCCCGCCCTGCAGCCCCCGGACGAAGTCGACCACGACCTCGTCCGGACCTTGCTGGCCAAGCTGGCGGACGATTTCGCCACCTGGTTCCCCGCCATGCCGCTGTGGGCCGCGCTCGGGTACCGCCTGCGCCGGAACTACGCGCCGCTCATCACGCTCATCCTCGTGACGTGGCTGCTCAAGCTGTACATACACCCGACGCTGGTCGCCGACGCGGGCGAGTACGTGGGCCGCGCTTCGGTGGGTCTGGCGCCGGGTCTCGTCGTCCTCGTCGGCGTGGCCCTCTTCTTCGTCGCGCTCGTGGTGCTCGCGCTGTCCGCGCCATCGGAGCAGATGAAGGAGTGGAGCTCGCTGCCTTCTCCCATCGACCGCATCAAGCCGGGCGCGAAGCCCTGAGCCGGGGAGCGGGGGGGCCGCTACGCGCGTAGGAGGCTCGATTCGCGGATCCGCCCGCGCGCGACGGATAGGCCGGCCCGACGCCTTCGGGGTCAGCTGGGCCAGAAGATCGGGATGAACACGGTCGCGGCGATGAGCATGAGCAGGTTGAGAGGCCCGCCCACGCGTAGAAAATCCGAGAAGCGGTACCCGCCCGGGCTGTAGATCATCACGTTGGTCTGATACCCGAACGGCGTGATGAACGACGCGGAGGCCCCGAACATCACCGTGACGAGGAGCGCGTAGGGGTTCACCCCCCCATCCAGCGCCGCGAAGATGGCCACCGGCGTCAGCATCACCGCGGTGGCGGCGTTCGAGACCACCGCCGTCATCACGGCAGTGAGAAGGTAGAACGCCGCGATGAGGCCGGTCGGGCCCCAATCCCCGGCGACCCCGACCACGTGCGAGGCGATCAACGAGGCGGCACCCGTCTTCTCCAGTGCGATGCCGAGCGGGATGAGCCCCGCCAGCACGAACACCACCAGCCAATCCATCTCGGCGTAGATCTCGTCGAGACGGACGCAGCTCGTGAACACCATGAGCGCGACCCCCGAGACGGCCGCGGTCATGATCCCGGTCATCCCCAGCCCCGCGCTGAGCACCACGAGCACCATGATGAGCACGGCCACGGCGGCGCGCGGACGCCGGTGGGAGCGCGCCTTCACCTCCGCCATGGGAACGAAGCCAGGCTCATCGGCGAGGCGGGCCAGGGCGCCACCGTCCCCGTGCACGAGGAGCAGGTCGCCGACGCGAAAGTGCACGTCGGCCAACCGCTCGTGCACGGTCACGCCGTGCTGCTGGATCGCGAGCACCGTCGCGTCGTACCGTTGCGCGAAGTGCTGCTCGCGCAGCGTGCGGCCGATCAGGGGCGAGCCCGGCGAGACCATGATCTCGACCAGCCTCCCGCCCTCGGTCGAGAGGTTGAGCTCGCGGCGGGTCCGGTCGGTCGGCGTGACCAGCTTCTGCTGGCGCGCCAGACGCAGCAGTCGGTCGGCCGAGCCCTGCACGTAGAGGATGTCTCCGGGCTGGATGTCCCGCTCGGCGCGCGGGGCGTGGATGTCGCGATCTCCCCGCTCGATCCCGAGGACCGAAACGCCGTAGCGCTCGCCCCAGCGGACCTCGCCCAGCGACCGCCCCCGAGCGGGCGACTCGGGCGACACCTCTAGCTCGGTGACGAAGCGCCGCACATCGTACTTGCGGGAGAGATCCGGCGGGCGCGAGCGGCGCGGCAGCAGCCCCCGTCCGATGGTGAACAGGTACAGCAAGCCGATGCCGAGGCATATGAGACCGAAAGGGGCGATCGAGAACATCTCCAGATCGTCGTACCCGCGGCTCACCGCCATCCCGTGCACGATGAGGTTGGTCGAGGTCCCGATGAGCGTCACCGTGCCGCCGAGGATGGCGACGAACGAGAGCGGGATGAGGTAAAGCGAGACGGGCTCCTCGGCTTGCTCGGCCAGCGAGGCGAACACGGGCAGGAAGACCATCACCACGGCCGTGTTGTTGAGGAACGGCGACAGCCCCGCGACCACGAGGCAGAGCACGAGCAACCGCGTGTGCTTCCCTCCCAGGGGCGCGGAGCGGGCCCAGCGCCCGACGGCACTCACCACGCCCGTCTTGCGAAGCCCGAGACCGAGCACGAGCATGGCGGCGACCGTGACCGTCGCCGGGCTGCTGAGGCCCAATACCGCCTCGTCCGGGGTCAGCACGCCGCTGAGGAGCAGGGCCACCGGGATGGCGAGCGCCACCTGGTCGAGCCGGAGCCGGTCGATGGCGAACAGGACCAGCGCGAGCAAGGTCAGCGCGAGGACGAAGGCAATGTCGAAGGTCATGGGGGATGTTCTCGGGTGAGTGAGAATTACGCCAGTCGAGGGAGTACGGCCTGAATCGGACGCTGGTGGCGGGCGGGACGGGTTTTCTGGGCGGCGCCGTCGTGGGAGAGCTGGCCTCGCGGGGGGGCGACGTTGTGGTGCTGTCTCGCAATCCCGCGCGGGCCCGCAGGAGGCTCGAGCCCCTCGGCGTGGGAGCGAGACGGGGAGATGTGACCCGCCCGGCCTCGCTGGCCGGGGCCTTCGACGACATCGACACCGTCGTCCAGTCGGTCCAGTTCCCCGGTTTCCCCGTCGAGGCGCCCGAGCGCGGGCGCACGTTCCTGGAGGTCGACGCGCGAGGGACCGAGACGCTCGTGGCCGCGGCGCGGGCGGGCGGCGTGCGTAAGTTCGTGTATCTGTCGGGGGTGGGGGCCGATCCCGTTTCCGCGCGCGTCTGGTATCGGGCGAAGGGACTGGCCGAGTCGTCGGTCCGGGCATCGGGGCTGACCTGGGCCGTCGTGCGTCCCTCGTGGGTGTACGGACCGGGGGACGTGAGCCTCAACCGGTTCCTGAAGCTCATCCGGCTGGTGCCCTTGGCCTTCCCGCAGCTCGGCCCGGGGACCCAGCGCATCACCCCCGTCTACGTGGACGACCTTGCCCGGTTGGTGGCCGACGTCGTGCAGGGGACGGCGGCCGACGGAGCGGTGATCGAGGCGGGAGGGCCCGAGACGATGACCTTGGACGAGATCGTCCGCACCGCCATGCGAGTCGTGGGCCGGGTCAAGCCGATCGTCCATGTTCCGATCGGACTCGTGAAGCTGGTGGCCGGTGTGTTGGAGCGCCTGCCGGGGCAGATTTTCTCTCGCGATGCGGTGGATTTCGTCACGCAGGACGGCGTGGCCGACCCGTCCGAGCTGGCGCGACGGTTTCCCGAGTTCGCGCCGCTGCGCCTCGAGACCGCGCTCTCCAGCTACCTCTCGTAGCGAATGCGCGTGCCGGCAGCGCCGGTTTCGGCGGCGCCCTGCTTGCGCTTTTTGGGTTCCCCCGACAAAATCCGGGTTCGGTTCGCGCCGGGTCGGCGGGCGGGGAAAAGCCCCGCTTCACTTGCACGACGAGCGTTTTTTGGTTTAACTTCGACCGGCTCTGCAACCACGTTCGGCGGCAGGGCATGCGATATGCTGTAAGCTGTACGCTGAAAAGTGCTTGCAATGCCTCGTACGACCGCGCGGTCCTGGCGGTCTAAATAAACACCCAGGAGGTCGAGATGAAGGTCGGGTACAGGAAGCTGGGGCTGGTTCTCGGGGCGGTGGCGGCGTGCGCTCTCTTGCCCGCCAGGGCTGATGCTCAGTTCATCCGCTACTCGCCGGTGTTCTGGTCCTTCGAGGGCAGCGCGGGGATCGCGCTCCCGCTCGGGGACCTCAGCGATGTCGCCGAGTCGGGCCCCGCGTTCGGCATCGCGGCGTCCTACTTCCTCAACCCGCGCCTCGCGCTGCGGGCCGAGGGTGGACTCGATCTGCTGGGCGAGAAGGGGACGATCGATCCCGATCTCCGGCTGTGGCATTTCACGGGCGGGTTCGAGTACCACATCACGGACCCGACGGGCAACGCCACGGTCATGCTCGACCTCGGGGCGGGGGGCGTGTCCTTCGACACGAAGGTGTTCACGATCCCGTCCGGCGGCGGCGGCTCGACCACCCAGGCGTTCAACAAGACGTATTTCGCGGCGAACGGCGGGTTGCGGCTCGGGTACAACTTCGCCAGACACGGCCAGACGGGCACCCCCATGGCCACGATCTTCATCCAGGGCGACCTGCACCTCATGTTCGCCGATGAGGAGGACACTGAGCTCTTCGCGTCCCTGGCTGGGCAGCCCGGCTTCGGCACGGTTTACGAGATCCCGATCACCGCGGGGCTGCGCTTCAACATTCCGTAAGCTCGCGCTTGCGGTCCGACCTCGCGGGCGGAGCGTCCGCGAGGTCGGCGTGTGACGATGGTAGGGAGAGGCGCTGTCGCGACTCTCCCGTTTTCGCCTCCGAGAGGGGGCACTGACAAGAGGGCCGTGACGGCGCGGTCATTGCAGGATGTGAGCGCGTGTCGGCGGTCCAACAAGGCACCCGGCGTGCGTCGGGGCACATAGAAGAACACATGGCTCCGGGGTTGTCCCGCCCGACGGAACCAAGAAGGAGAGGCCTGATGGGCAAGACGAGAGTTTGGACGATGGGGCTGGCGGCGGTGTTGTCCGTCGCGGCCACGGGATGCACCCACCTCGTTCACCAGTGGGAGATCGAGGGGATGATGGACCCCGTGAACGCCCAGCTCGCGGATCACGAGGGCCGCATCGGGACCCTCGAGTCTGATGTGGCTTCCCTCCAGAGCGCGGTGGCCGAGCTGCGTCGGCGGATGGACCAGCTCGCCAACGATTTCGGGGCGCACGTGAACGATGCCGACCTGCACTGCCCGTGCGGGCTGGCCGTCTCGCTGCCGGTCCATTTCGACTTCGACCGGGCGGACGTGCGTGACGTGGACAAGCCGATTCTCGACGCGTTCGCGGCGGCGGTGAACGGCTCGTATCCCAACGCGCTCATCACCGTCGAGGGCTTCGCCGACGCGGCGGGCTCCGCCGGGTACAACCAGCGGTTGTCGCGCCGGCGGGCCGAGAACGTCCGGACCTACCTGACGCAGACGGCGGGCATGAACGCCACCAACATCCGGATCGCCGCCCTGGGCGAGACGCGCCTCGTCAACAACGAGACGGGCGTGCGGAACCCGCAGAGCGGGATCGAGAACCGTCGCGTGACGTTCGTCCTCGAGTGGGCCGGTCCCGGCACCACCAACTAGGACGCACGTCCTGACATCAGGCTGATGGCTCCGACGGAGCGAAGCTCCCGGGTTCCGGCCCGGGAGCTTTTTTTTGTCGCCTGGACGGCCGCCCGGGACGCCGGGCGGCCGAGCGGTCGGGCGTGGCGCCGGGCGCGGCCCGGCCGGCCGGCATGAGCGGGCAGGCGACACCCGGGTACCGCGCGGCGCGCGAGACCGCCGCCTTCTTCCCCGATCTCGGGCGCGTCGTCGTCGGGGTGCGGGGGGAGGGGGCGCAACGCGTCGTGAACGGGCTCGTGACGAACGACCTGGAGCGGCTCGGGGAGGGGCGCGCCCGCTACGCCTTCATGCTCGACCCCAAAGGTCGCACGGTGGCGGAGGTGCGCGTGCTTCCCGGGCCCGGGTTCGAGACCGCCGGGGCTTCGGGTCCGCCGGGCGACGTGGAGCGGCTGTGGCTCGATGTGCCCAGGGGAGGTCTCGACGCTCTCCTCGGCCACCTGCGCAAGTACGTCCCCCCCCTGTACGCGACCTTCGGGCCCGTCGACACGGCCGTGCTGTCGCTGATCGGGCCGAGAGCCCTCGAGGCCCTGGAGGCGCTGTCCGCGGCCGTGGCGCTCGGTGCCGGGCGCGCAGGCGGCGAGCTGGACGAGCTCGAGGCCACCACCCTGGAGGCGATCGCGGGGGTCCTGGTGCGTCGCGAAGAGGGGCAGGAACCCGGCTACGACCTGTATGTGCCCGCCGTCCGAGCCCCCGCGTTGGCGGAGGCGGCCGCCCGGGCCGTCCGCACCGTGGGGGGCGAGAGCGCCACGGCGGCCGATTGGGACATTCTGCGGGTCGAGCGCGGACTGCCGGTGTACGGGCACGAGCTGGGGGACGACCGCCTCGCGCAGGAGAGCGGGCAGGACCATCGCGCGATCAGCTTCGACAAGGGCTGCTTCACCGGGCAGGAAGTCGTGGCCCGCATCCATTACAGGGGACACGTCAACCGGCTGTTGCGGGGGCTCCGCGGCTCGGGTGCCGAGCTGCCGCGCGGGGGCGCCCTGTTCGCCGGCGAGAAGCCGGTCGGGACGATCCAATCGTCGGTCCGCTCGCCGACCTTGGGCTCTATCGCGCTCGCGTACGTACGCCGCGAGATCGAGCCCGGCACCGCGCTCGCCCTCGAAGCGGGCGGAGCCTCCGACGTCCACGTCGTAGAGCTTCCCTTTACCATAACGTAAAGCGCTCGGAACCGCCGGTTGCTGGCTTCTCCCGGCAGGACTATCGTTGCGACCATGTCCGACCCTCGCGCCTGTCCCCGGAGCACCCCGTCCCTCCATCGCCGCCCCCGGTCCATCCTCGTCACGCACGCGGGGGGCGGGAGCGGCGTCCTTCGGTCACGCACCGGACGCCCGGTGCGGCCGCTTCCGGTCGAACGGGGGTGGGGTCTATACGAGCCGCCGGGTTGCGGTCCGTAGATGACCGAGAGGACCTACCTGGAAGCGATCCGCGAGGCGATGTGGGAGGAGATGGAGTCGGACGAGTCCGTCTTCATCATGGGCGAGGACATCGGCGCGTACGGCGGGGCGTTCAAGATCACCGAGGGGTTCCTCGAGCGATTCGGGTCGCGGCGCGTGATCGACACGCCGATCAGCGAGTCCGCCATCGTGGGGGCGGCCGTCGGGGCCGCGCACATGGGGCTCAAGCCGATCTGCGAGATGCAGTTCATCGACTTCATCGCCCCGGCGTTCGACATCATCGTGAACTTCGCGGCCAAGGTGCGCTACCGGACTGGGGTCGGGGCCGGGTTGGTGATCCGCGGCCCCTGCGGAGGCGGGGCCCGCGCCGGACCCTTTCATTCGCAGAACGTGGAATCGTACTTCGCCAACGTGGCGGGACTGAAGATGGTGGCCCCGGCCACGGCGTACGACGCGAAGGGTCTGTTGAAGTCGGCCATCCGCGACCCCGACCCGGTGCTATACTTCGAGCACAAGTTCCTCTACCGGCGGGTGAAGGGCGAGCTGCCGGACGATGAGGACGTCGTGGTGCCCTTGGGCGTCGCACGGACGCACCGGTCGGGGTCGGATCTCACGATCGTGACGTACGGCGCCATGGTGTTCACCGCCGAGGCGGCGGCGGCGCGGCTCGCCGATGAGGACGGCGCCAGCGCGGAGATCATCGATCTGCGCTCCCTTCGCCCGCTCGACACGCAGGCCGTGGCGGAGAGCGTGCGCAAGACGGGTAGATTGCTGATCGTGCACGAGGCGCCCGGCTTCGGGGGCCTGGCGGGCGAGGTCACCGCGCAGGTCTGCGAGCGGGCGTTCGAGTGGCTCGATGCGCCCGTTCGGCGCGTGACCGCCATCGATGCGCCGGTTCCGTACTCGGCCCCGTTGGAGGATTACTGCCTCCCCCAGGTGGACGACGTCGTCGCCGCGGCGCGGTGGCAGCTGGCGTATTGACCACGTGCGGCCGGTCGCCGTGAGCGGCGGCCGCCGCGGAGAGATAAGGGCCGGGCACGCCCGGCCGACCCGAGGAAGAGGACCATGTCGAAAATCGACGTCATCATGCCCCAGATGGGGGAGTCCATCGCAGAAGGCACGCTGACCCGCTGGCTCAAGTCGGTCGGCGAGGCGGTGGACCGCGACGAGGATCTGTTCGAGATCTCGACCGACAAGGTGGACGCCGACATTCCGTCCCCCGCGGCGGGCACGCTGGCCGAGATCCTCGTTCAGGAGGGCCAGACCGTCGAGGTGAACACCGTGGTGGCGCGCATCGAGACCGAGGCGCGCGCGGCCGCCGCACCGGCACCGGCCGACGAACCGGCCGCCGCGGCGCCGACGCCCGCCGCGGCGGCGGAGGCCACGCCACCACCGGAGTCGCCGTCGCCCGCGCGGGGCCCCAGCGAGGCGTCTCCGGCGCGCCCCGCGACCCCGACGCCCGCGGCCGGTCCCGCGACGCGCGAGGAGCGGCTGCAGACCCGTTCCACCCCCCTCGTCCGGAAGATCGCGGCCGAGCACGGGATCGACATCGCGCGGGTCCCCGGCACGGGAGCGAGCGGCCGCGTGACCCG
>JBFIOX010000081.1:0-9650 GCA_041610455.1 Gemmatimonadota bacterium | reverse complement strand
GCACGCGCCAGGTCACCTCGCGCGAGCTGACCGAGATGTACCTGGAGCGGCTGGCGCGGCACGGACCCGCGCTCGCGTGCGTGATCACGCTCACCGAGGAGCTGGCGCTGCGCCAGGCGGCGCGGGCCGACGCCGAGCTGGCGCGCGGCCACTACCGCGGGCCGCTGCACGGGATCCCCTGGGGCGCCAAGGACCTCCTGGCCGAGGACGCCTACCGCACCACCTGGGGGGCGAAGCCCTACGAGGAGCAGCACATCCCCGACGACGCCACGGTGGTGCGCAAGCTCGAGGACGCGGGTGCGGTGCTCGTGGCCAAGCTCACGCTGGGCGCGCTCGCGCAGGGCGACGTGTGGTACGGCGGCCGCACCAACAACCCCTGGGACCTCGAGCAGGGATCGAGCGGCTCCTCCGCCGGCTCGGCCGCGGCCACCGTGGCGGGCCTCGTGGGGTTCTCGATCGGGAGCGAGACGCTGGGCTCGATCGTGTCGCCCTCCACCCGCTGCGGCGCGACCGGGCTGCGGCCCACGTTCGGGCGGGTGAGCCGCGCCGGGGCGATGGCCCTGTCGTGGACGATGGACAAGCTGGGACCCATCTGCCGCAGCGTGGAGGACTGCGCGCTCGTGCTGCGCGCCATCCAGGGAGCGGACGGGCGCGATCCGACCGCGCGCGACGCCGGATTCGACTGGGATCCCGACCGCCCGCTGTCGGACCTCCGGGTCGGCTACCTGAAGTCTGCCTTCGAGGCCGAGCGCGAGCAGGACGGCGAATGGAAGGCGTACGACGAGGCCACCCTGGCGCTCGTGCGCGGCATGGGGATCGACCCCGTCCCGGTCGAGACGCCCGACGACATCCCGTACGGCGCCATGCGCATCATCCTGAGCGCCGAGGCCGCGGCCGCCTTCGACGAGCTCACACGCTCGGGTCGCGACGAGCTGCTCGTGCGGCAGAGTCGGGGCGCCTGGCCGAACACGTTCCGCAAGGCACGGCTCATCCCGGCGGTCGAGTACATCCAGGCCAACCGCCTGCGCACCATCGCCATGGAACGGTTCGCCGCCGTAATGGAGGGGATCGACGTGCTGCTCACGCCGAGCTTCGGCGGTTCCATCCTCCTCCTCACCAACCTCACGGGCCATCCCCAGGTGGTGATCCCGAACGGGTTCCGGAACGAAGAGGGGACGCCGACCAGCATCTCGTTCGTCGGCGCGCTGTACGACGACGCCGCGGCGCTACGCCTCGCCAAGGCGGTGCAGGACGCGACCGACTACCACACGAGGGTGCCGCCCCGCTTCGCGGTGTGAGGCGGGCGGCCGTGGCGCGTGCCCGGGGCCGTCCGTCGACCGTGGTGGCTCGGGCGACCGGGCCGCGGGCCGTCCGTCGGCCGGCGCGCGCCCGGCGCCCGGGTCTCAGGAGCGCGCGGGCAGGTCGTGGGCGCCGGGGCCCACCGCGACCTCCCCCTCGGCCGCCCCGGCCGGGACGAGCGCCCGATCCGAGCCGAGGAGGACCGCGATCCAGCGCGTGCTCTCGTTGGTCTCGAGCATGATGCGGAAGATCACGGTGAGCGGCACCGACAGCAGCATGCCCACCGGACCCAGCACCCAGCCCCAGAACACGAGGGACACGAACACCACCAGCGTGGACAGCCCGACGCCGTACCCCATCACACGCGGCTCGAGGATGTTGGCGAACACCACGTTCACGATGAGGTAGCCGAGCGCGGCCACCAAGGCGCTCCCCAGCCCGAGCTGCAGCCAGGCGAGCAGCACGGCCGGGATGGCGGCGATGAACGAGCCGATGTTGGGGATGTAGTTGAGCAGGAACGCGATCACGCCCCACAGCACCGGATAGTCGACCCCGATCACGGCGAGCCATACCGCCACGCCGATCCCCGTTCCCAGGCTGATCACGGTCTTGAGCGCCACGTAACGCCGGATCGCCGCCCCGAGCTTCTCGAACCCGGCCTTGGCCCCGCTCGCCTCCCGCTCGCCGAACGCCGCCTTCACCTTGGTGGCGAACCCGGACATCTCGAGAAGGATGAACACCATGGTGAGCAGGATGAGGACGCCGTTGGTCAGCACCTGGCCGAGGTTGGTGACCAGGTCGCGCAGGAGCACGAAGAGGCGGCTCGGATCGAAGTACTCGTTGAGGATCTCGCGCGAGCCCTCGACTCCCCAACCCTGGAGCCGCTGGTCGAGCAGAAGCAGCTCCTCGCGAAAGCCCGCCTCGTAGCGCGGGATGGAACGCGTGAAGTCGACGAGCGTGGTCCCCAGCACGCCGCCCACCACCGTGCCCGCCGCGAGGATCACGAGGACGAGCAGGATGACCGCGAGCACGCGGGGCACGTGGTGCTCGGTGAGCCAGCGGAGCGGCGTGGCGCACAGGATGGCGAGGAAGAACGCGAGCAGGAACGGAACGAGCAGTGGCGAGGCGGCCCGCATGCCGGCGACGATGACGACGAACGCCGCCAGGTTGAGCAGGATTCTGGTGACTCTTGCCGCGTCGTCGCCCATCTCGCCTTCCGCCTTACCGCGACGCCTCGCGGCCGTCGGCTCGCCCGGCCGGCCGCGCGCTACCCCGGGACGGTTGTTCGTACTCCCGAGGGCCTCATCCCGATCCTCCGACTCCCCCCTCGCGCAGGGTGCCGAGAGGCAGTCGCGCATGCAAGTCCCGCGCGCGCGGGATGGCTCGTTGCAGCGCGCCGCGTTTCGCCCGTAACTTCGACCAGGCCACGCCGGTCTTCGCACCGATCGCGGGGATGCGGCTGCGCCCACCCGGCCGACGGCGCTCATCGTCCGCGCCGCGGCAGCGCGCTCGCACGGCCCGCACGCCAGGAGAACACTTGACCGATCGCAAGATCCGCGTCCTCGTCGCGAAGCCGGGGTTGGACGGGCACGACCGGGGCGCCAAGGTGATCGCGGCGGCCCTGCAGGACGCCGGCATGGAGGTCATCTACACCGGGTTGCACCAGACGCCCGAGATGATCGCGGCGACCGCGCTGCAGGAAGACGTGGACGTGGTGGCCCTGTCCATCCTGTCCGGGGCGCACATGACGCTCTTTCCCCGCGTGAAGTCGCTGCTCGACGAGCAGGGGATGTCGGACGTCCTCATCACGGGGGGCGGCATCATCCCGGCCGAGGACATCGAGACCCTGCGCGAGATGGGGATCGGTCGTCTGTTCGGTCCCGGAACCGCGACCTCGGAGGCCGTCGACTACATCCGCTCGTGGTTCGCGGAGGCGCGCGTCCGGGCCGAGCCGCCGGCCTCCCCGGCCTGAGACGGCACGTGGCCGCGGAGAAGTCGACGGGCATCGCCGCCCAACCGGGCGCGCCCGCGACCGAAGGCGTCGCGCCCCCCGCGGGGCGCATGGCACGCATGGTGGCGGACCTTCGCGAGCTCGAGGCCCGCGTGCAGCGCGGCGGGGGCGAGAAGCGGGTGGCGCGCCAGCACGAGCAGGGCAAGCTGACGGCGCGCGAGCGCGTCGCGCTGCTGCTCGACGAGGGTGGGGGCTTCCTCGAGATCGGCTTGCTCATCGCGCACGACCAGTACGACGGGCAGGCACCGGCCGCGGGCGTGGTCACCGGCGTGGGCGAGATCTGCGGCCGCGAGGTGGTGGTCGTCGCCAACGACGCGACCGTCAAGGCGGGGAGCTGGTGGCCGGAGACGATCACCAAGATCCTGCGCGCCCAGGAGATCGCCATGCGCTGTCGCGTGCCGATCGTCTACCTGGTCGATTCGGCGGGCGTCAACCTTCCCTACCAGGGCGGCGTGTTCCCGGGCAAGTACGGCGCGAGCCGCATCTTCTACTACAACTCGATCATGCGACACTACCTCGAGGTGCCGCAGATCTCGGCCGTGATGGGCCAATGCGTGGCCGGCGGCGCGTACCTGCCGGCGCTCTCCGACGTCATCGTCATGGTGGAGGGCACGAGCTTCATGGGGCTCGGCGGACCGAACCTCGTGAAGGGCGCCACCGGGCAGGACGTCGAGGCCGAGGAGCTGGGCGGCGCGCGCACGCACAACCGCATCAGCGGCGTGGCGCACTACCGCGCCGCGGATGATCGCGAGTGCCTGGAGCTGCTCCGGCGTTTGGTGGACGAGCTGCCGCCGGCCCCGCGGGCTCCCCGCGTGGCCGATCCGCGTCCGCCGGCCCGCGACCCGGTCGAGGCCTACGCGCTGCTGCCCGAGGACCACCGCCAGCCGTTCGACATGGAGTCGTTGCTGCGCACCATCCTCGACGACGGGCCGTTCGAGGAGTTCCAGGCGGAGTACGCGCCGGAGATGGTGACGGGCGTGGGCCGGCTGGACGGGTACAAGGTCGGGGTCATCGCCAACCGCCGCGGCATGTATTCGGGGGGCGAGGGCAAGCCACCGAAGTTCGGCGGCATCCTCTACGCCGACAGCGCCGAGAAGGTGGCCTACTTCATGGACGTGTGCGACCGACACCGCACGCCGCTCCTCTTCGTGCAGGACGTGAGCGGGTTCATGGTGGGTCCCGAGGCGGAGCACTCCGGCATCATCCGCGCCGGCGCGCGCATGGTCGAGTCGATGGCCACGGCCCGCGTTCCGAAGCTCGTGCTCACGGTGAACCACGCCAGCGGCGCGGGCTACTATGCCATGGCGGCCCAGGGCTTCGATCCCGATTTCATCTTCACCTGGCCCACGGGGCGCATGGGGGTGATGGAGGGGGAGTCGGCCGTGCGCGCCGCGTTCGGGCGCAAGCTCGACGAAGCGGCCGCGGCCGGGGAGCCGGTCGATCCCGAGACCGCCGAAGCCATCGACAAGACGCGCGACGAATACGACCGACAGCTCGACGCCCGCTATGCCGCCGCCCGCGGCTTCGTCGACGCGATCCTCGCCCCCGAGGACACGCGGGCCGCCCTCTCCCTGTCGCTGCGCTGCGCGCTCAACAACCCCGCCCCCCACCTGGGTCCGTTCACGCTGTCGGACGACGCATGAGCCGGCGACGGCCTCCCCCGGAGCGCGGCGCGCGCGGGCACGAGCCGGAGCCCGAGCCCCAGGGGCCGGGCCAGACCGAGCTGTGGCGTCCGGGCGGGGATCCTCCCGGCACCTTCTCGCCGTTCGAGCCGGCGGGCACCGGCGCGGCGGTCCTCGAGGCGCCCGAGGAGACTCCGCCCGACACCGAGCCCGAGGCGCGTCCGGTCCGCGAGGGTGAGGCGTTCGAGAAGAGCGTGCGGGTGGGCTCGGGACAGGGCTTCTGGGGCGACTGGCAGGAGGCTCCCAAGCTGCAGGTGCAGCGCGGCGCGATCGACTATCTGATGCTCGACTACCTGGCCGAGATCACCATGTCGATCATGCAGAAGCAACGCGACCGCAGCCCCGACGCGGGCTACGCGCGCGACTTCGTGAGCCTGGTGGCCGAGCTGGCCCCCGACCTGCTCGCCAAGGGCGTGCGGGTGGTCTCGAACGCGGGCGGCGTGAACCCGGCGGGCTGCCGGGCGGCGTTGCGCGAAGCGGTCGCGGGCCGGTCGCTCCCCCGGCGCCTGCGCGTCGCCATCGTGCAGGGCGACGACCTCATGGACCGGCTGGACGCGCTGCTCGCCGCGGGTCACGAGCTGGCCCACATGGAGACCGGCGAGCCGCTGGCCACGGTGCGCGACCGGGTGGCCAGCGCCAACGCGTATCTGGGCGCCGCGCCCATCGTGACGGCGCTGGAGCAGGACGCCGATGTCGTCGTCACGGGACGATCGACCGACACGGCGCTCACCTACGCGCCGCTCATCCACGAGTTCGGATGGGCGGCCGACGCCTGGGACCTGCTCGCCGCCGGCGTGGTCGCCGGCCACATCAACGAGTGCGGGTGCCAGGCCTCGGGCGGCAATTCGCTCGTCGACTGGAGACAGATCGACCTCACGGTGCCCGGCTACCCGATCATCGAGGCCAAGGGCGACGGCACGTTCCTCGTGACCAAGCATCCGGGTCTGGGCGGCCGCGTGACCTGGGCCACCGTGACCGAGCAGCTGGTGTACGAGATGGGCGATCCGGAGGCCTACATCACGCCCGACGTGGTGGCCGACTTCTCCACCATCCGGCTCCAGGACCTGGGGAGCGACCGGGTGCGGGTGAGCGGCGTGAAGGGGCGCCCGCGCACGGACAAGCTCAAGGTCTCGATCGCCTACCACGACGGGTACAAGGCCATCGGGACGCTCACCTACGGGTGGCCCGACGCCTACGAGAAGGCCGAGCGCGCGGACGAGATCTTGCGCGGGCGATTGGCCTACCTGGGTCTCGAGTTCGACGAGATCCGCACCGAGTTCGTGGGCGCCTCGGCGTGCCACGGCCCCCTCTCCGGCCCGCCTCCCGACGAGTTGGCCGAGGTGACGCTGCGGGTGGGGGTGCGCGACGCGGACGCGCAGAAGGTCACGCGCTTCTCTCGCGAGCTCGCCCCGCTCATCCTGGCCGGGCCGCCCACGGTGACCGGCTTCGCCGGCGGGCGGCCGCGCGTCCAGGACGTCGTGGCCTTCTGGCCCGCCCTCATCGACCGAGGCGTGGTGGAGCGCGACATCTCGGTCGAGACGGTGGAGCTGTGAGACCGCCTCGGGGACCGGTGCCGGCGAGCGCCCGCGCCCTGGGGGCCGCCGATCGCGGCGCGGACGGCGCGAGAGCGAAGGACCCGTGAGGGTCAAGCTGCAGGAGATCGCGTTCGCCCGCTCGGGCGACAAGGGCGACACGGCCAACATCGGGCTCATCGCCTTCCGTCCCTCCATCTATCCCATCCTCGTCCAGGAGGTGACGGCGGAGCGCGTGAAGCAGCACTTCGAGGGCATCTGCGAGGGCGAGGTGGAGCGGTTCGAGCTACCGAACCTGCGGGCGCTCAACTTCCTGCTCCACCGCTCCCTGGGCGGCGGCGGCACGGTGTCGCTCATGCTGGATGCGCAGGGGAAGACCTTCTCAACGGCCCTACTCCGCATGGAGATCGACGTGCCCGACGAGCTTCTCGAGGGAGAAGGGGACAAGCGGACGGCCCGTCCGGTCGCCGAGTGAGGGGACCTTGTTCGACCATCTGAACGTCGAGATCGAAGGGAAGGGCGGCATCAACCGCATCCGGCTCAATCGGCCGGAGCGCCGGAACGCGCTGAGCGGTGCGTTGATCGCCGAGCTGAAGGAGGCGCTGGCCCTGGCCGCGGCCGACCATCGCGTCCGGGTGGTGGCGCTCAGCGGCGAGGGCGCGGACTTCTGCGCCGGCGCCGACCTGCGCGAGATCCAGGCGGCGATCGAGGAAGGGGTGATGGTGAGCCTGGGCGACGCCGACGCGCTGGGCGAGCTGTTCACCCTGCTGCGCAGGATCGAGAAGCCGGTGGTGGCGGTGGTGCACGGTCGTGCACTGGCCGGCGGCTGCGGGCTGGCCACCGCGTGCGACCTGGTGCTGGCCGCGGAGAGCGCGCGCTTCGGATATCCGGAGGTGAAGCTCGGGTTCGTTCCCGCCATGGTGATGGCCCTGCTGCGGCGAAATTTGGGCGAGAAGCGGGCCTTCGAGCTGATCGCGACCGGCGAGACGATCGACGCGCCCACGGCCGCGGAGTGGGGACTCGTCAACCGGGTGTTCCCCGACGACGCCCTGGCGGATGAGGCCACCGAGTTCCTGGCATCGCTCGCCGAGCGCAGCCCGTCGGCCCTGGCGCTGTCCAAGCGCCTCCTCTACCAGTCGGAGATGCTGGGGTTCGAGGCCGCGGTCTCGGCGGGGGCGCAGGTGAACGCGCTCTCCCGCATGACCGAGGACTGTCAGGCGGGCATCCGCCGCTTCCTGGACCGATGAGCGATCCGCGCGACACGGAGGCCGACGTGAGCGAGCGAACGGATGGAGGGCACGGCCTGGCGGCCCCCACGCTGCCGTGGCGCGTGGCGGCGCTCGGCGCGGGCGGCGCAGGGGTGTTCATGCTCGCCACCGGCCGCGGCTCGCTGAGCCTCGGCGTGCTCCTCGTGATCGCCGGGCTCGCCGCGACAGGGGTGTTGCTGGGGAGCGGCCCGCAGGGGCCCGAGGTAGAGGGACGGCTCGATCTCAGCGCGCGACTCGGGCTCGGCCTGTTGGGCGGCGTGCTCGGCGCGCTGGCCTCCGTGGCGGGCCGTTGGCTCGTCGTCGAAGCGGGGGTGGCCGATGCGCTCGGCGTGGTGCTTTCGGCGAGCTGGACCGCGCCCGATCTGCTCGCGCACCTGGGGAGCGGGGCGGTGTGGGGCCTCATGCTCGGCGTGCTGTGGTCCCACCTGCCGGGGCTGTCGCCGGGTGGGCGCGGGGCCCTGTTCAGCCTCATCCCGAGCCTGTACGTGCTCCTCAAGGTCTATCCGCTCGATCGCGATCTGGGCCTGGCGGGCGCCGAGCTGGGCACCTGGACGTTCGCCATCGTCATCGCCCTCAACCTGCTGTGGGGGGTGGTGGCCGGAGCCAGCGTGGGCTGGGGGGAGGTCGCCGAGGAGGCGCCCGTCGCGCGGCCCATCGACGCCTAGCGGCCGTGACGGAGCCCGAGAAGACCGCCACGCGGCGCTGGTGGCTGAACCTGCAGCTCGCCCTCGGCGTCTCGGGCGGGGCCGTGTGGTTCGCGGGCGCCATGTGGGAGCAGGACTTCATCGCGGGCGTCGGCTTCGGTCTCATCGCGGCGGCCCTCGTCCTGCGCCTCGGACGCAGATCGGCCGAAGAGCGGACTTGAGCGCCGCTTGAGCCCGCGGGGCACGCTGGTCGGCGTGCCCCCGACCCATCCCTCATCGACGGCCCCGCTGGAGCGGGCCCGGCGCGTGCTCGCCGAGACGTTCGGCCACGCCGAGTTCCGTCCGGCGCAGGCGCGCGTGGTCGAGGCGGTGCTGCGCGGGCGGGATGTGCTCGCCGTGCTGCCCACGGGAGCGGGCAAGTCGGTCTGCTTCCAGGTCCCGGCCCTCCTGCGGCCCCGCGCCACGGTCGTCGTGTCGCCCCTCCTGTCGCTCATGGACGACCAGGTGACGCGCGCGCGCGCCCGGGGGATCGCGGCGCGCGCGTGGACGAGCGCCTCGAGCGCGGCGGAGGTCGCCGCCTGCCGGCGCGAGCTCGCGAGCGGCGCCCTGTCGCTCCTCTACGTGTCGCCCGAGCGGCTCGCGCAGCCCGGCGCCCGGGCGGCCCTGCGGCGGGGGGCGCCGTCGGCCCTCGTCGTCGACGAGGCCCACTGCGTGTCCGAGTGGGGACACGACTTCCGGCCTTCCTACCTGGGGATCGCCGCCTCGCACCGGGCGATCGACGCCCCTCCCCTGAGCGCGCTCACGGCCACTGCGACCGCCGAGACGCGGCGAGACATCGAGGGGCTCCTGGGCATGCGGCGGCCGATTCGGATCCTCGTGCCGGTCGACCGACCGAATCTCCGCTGGGACGTGGTGCGGGTGGCGCGGATGGCGGCCGCGTTCCGGGCCGTCCGCCGGGCGCTCGACGAGGGCCCCGGCGGGGGTCGCGGGGCAGCCCTCGTCTACGTCCCGACGCGGGTCACGAGCGCGCGCGCGGCGGTCGCGCTTTCGCGGCTCGGGATCGCGGCCGCCCCCTACCACGCGGGCCTCCCCGTCGCCCGCCGCCGCCGCACCCAGGAGGCCTTCTTGAGCGGACGGCTGCGCGTGGTGTGCGCCACCTCGGCCTTCGGCATGGGCATCGACCATCCGCACATCCGGAGCGTGGTCCACCTGGG
>JBFIOX010000080.1:0-9726 GCA_041610455.1 Gemmatimonadota bacterium | reverse complement strand
GGGCGCGGTCGAGGGCGCCGCGCGCGGGGCGGCGGGCGGCCTCTTCACCTGGCGGAACGCGCTGGCGGGCGGGGTGCTGGCGTTCGCCCTCCTCGGGGTGGCCACGGTCGTCCGCGTCTTCCTCATCGGGGCCCCGGGGCTCGCGGCCGATGACGAGAGACCTCCGGCCATCGCCGTGCTCCCCTTCACCGTGCGGGGCGCGCCCGAGCTCGACGTCTACCGCGACGGCGTGGCCGACTGGCTCAGCCGCTCGCTCTCCGTCCTGGACGACGTGCGCGTGGTCGACGTGGGGTCGGTGCTCAAGGCGGTGGAGGACGGCCCGGGGCCGGGGCTGCTCGACGCCCCCACGGCCGCCGCGGTCGCGCGCGAGGTCGGGGCGGACTACTACGTGGTGGGCGGCCTGACGGGGGGCGGCGAGCGCCTCCAGATGTACGCCTCGCTGTACGATGCCGACGCGCCCGACCGCGCCATCGCGGAGGCCGACGTGGAGGGGACGGCCGACGAGATCATGAGCGTGGTGGGCCGCATGTCGGCCGAGCTGATCCTGCCCCATCTGGGCTCGGGCAGCGCCCGCGCCGTGCGCAGCGCCGCGCGCGCCACGGCCTCGCCGGGAGCCCTGCGCGCCTTCCTCTCCGCCGAGCAGGCCCTGCGCGTGTCCCGCTATCCCGAGGCGATCGCCGATCTCCAGCTGGCGACGGCCGAGGACAGCGGGTTCGCGCTCGCCTATCTGCGGATGTCGATCGCGGCCGCGCTCATGGAGACGGACGGCGGATACGTGTCGATGATCGGCATGGTGCCCGACGCGCTGCCGCGGGCGCTCGCGCTCGAAGAGCGCCTGGGCCCGCGCGACCGGCGGCTGCTCCAGTCGTACGCCGCCTTCCGCCGCGGCGAGGCCGACGAGGCCGAGGCAGGGTTCCGGGCCCTCCTGCGCAGCAACCCGAACGACACGGAGGCGCGGTTCTTCCTGGCGCAGGTCCTCTACCGGCTCAACCCGCCCCGCGGCCGCTCCTTCTACGAGGCGCGCGAGGAGTTCGACCGCGTGCTCGAGGATGATCCCGGCTTCACCTGTCCCTTGTGACCGCTCCAAGTGCTCACTGGGAGTGGGCGCGACCTCGAGGCCTTCGAAGCAAACTCCGCGAAGCTCCGGGACCTCCGCCTGGGCGGCCGCATCGCCGACACTCCCGACCGGCTCGTCGCCCTCGTGCTGCGCGGGGACACCGCCGGCGTCGAGGCCATGCTCGGGCGGCTCGAACAACGAACGCAATCGCAGCCCGTGTTGTGGCGCGTCGTCGCCATGTGGCTGGGCGACTTCGAGTCGGCCGAGCGCGGGGCGCGTGCCCTGGCGCGGCCCGACAACCCCCGGGAGGCTCGGATCAAGGGGCTTCAGGACGTCGCGCGCCTGCTCGCGGCCCGCGGACGCTGGGCCGAGGCCGAGACGCAGCTCGACCGGCTCCGCGAAGTCGACCCGGCCGCGGGGCGCACCGAGCGCGCCGTGCTGGCCACGCTTCCCCTCCTGGACGTGCCCCCCTCGGCCCTCGACGCCTGCCGGGCCGAGCTGCTCGAGTGGGAGCCGGCGCCGCCCGCCCCCGGCGCGCACTTGGACCAGGCGTTCGAGGCGCATCGGCGCGCCTTCTACCTCGGACTCGTGCACTCCAAGCGGGGTGAGCCGGAGGCGGCGCTCGCGGAGGCCGAGCGGCTCGAGGCCCTGCCCGATGTGAGCGGCATCCCGGCCGTGGCCCGGGCCCTCGCCGCCACGGTGCGGGCGGACGTGGCCTGGCGTCAGGGACGACCGCCCGAGGACGTGCTGGCATTGCTCGAGCCCGTGCGCGGGAACGTGCCCGCCTTCCTGTGGTGGGAGCCCATGGTCGGGCAGGAGCACGCGCGCCTGCTGCGCTCGCTGGCCCTCCTGCAGGCCGACCGGCACGAGGAGGCGCTCCGCTGGCTCGAGCACGGGTTCGAGAACTCGCCGGGCTGGGACTACTACAAGGCGCCCGTGCGCTACCTGCGCGCGGTGGCGTACGACGCGCTGTCGCGACCCGAGGAGGCGACGGCCGCGCGGGAGGAGTTCGAGCGGCTGTGGGGCGACGCGGATGATCCGCTGAGCCTCCCCGCCGGCTTCCGCTAGGACCGGTCGCCAGGCCCGGCGGCCCGACTCGCGCCCCCCGTCGGGCGGACGCGATATTCGAAGACCACACGCACCCCAAAGGAGGCGACGGAACGATGGACCTGGGTCTCGCGGGTAAACGAGCGATCGTCACCGGCGGAAGCCGCGGCATCGGATGGCATACGGCCGAGGTCCTGGCGGAGGAGGGCTGCGCGATCGGGATCTGCGCGCGCGGGGCGGAGGGCGTGGAGGAGGCCCTGGGGCGCCTCCGGGCGAAGGGCGCGAGGGCGTTCGGACGGGCGGTGGACGTGGCCGACGCGGCCGACCTCGAAGGGTGGGTGCGCGATGCCGCCAAGGACCTCGGCGGTCTCGACATCGTCGTGGCCAACGTGAGCGTCCTCGGTGGGGGCGAGGGAGAGGAAGGTTGGCGGCAGTCGTTCGAGGTGGACGTCATGCACACCGTGCGGACCGTCCAGGCGGCGCTCCCCCATCTGGAGAAGTCCGAGGCCGCCGCGATCGTGATCCTGTCGAGCGTCGCGGCCCGGGAGACCGGACCGTTCGAGGGGCCCTACGGCACCTTCAAGGCGGCGCTCGTCCGCTACGCCAAGGGGCTGGCCTCGCAGCTCGCGCCCCAGGGGATCCGCGTGAACGTCGTTTCGCCGGGCACGATCTTCTTCGAGGACGGCGTGTGGGGAAGCGTGAAGCGCGAGAACCCGGCCTTCTTCGAAGAGGCCCTGAGCTGGAATCCCACCGGCCGGATGGGGACGCCCGAAGAAGTCGCGCGGACGATCGCCTTCCTGGCCAGCCCGGCCTCGAGCTTCACGACCGGCGCGAACCTGGTGGTCGACGGGGCGCTCAGCCGCGGCGTGGCCCTCTAGGCCCGCCCGCTCGGCACCCCAGGGCCCGCCGGCGCGAGCCAATCGGGCCAGCCCGCCCCGGCCGTGCGGGCCGGGATCGTCCTCCGTACTGTTCCCTCGTGCCGGAGATGTCCCCGACCCGAGCCCCCGCGATGCCATGAGACGCACACCTCTTCCGTCCGGATCTTCACTCCTCATCCTCGTCGCGGCGTGGGTCGCGACGGGCGAGTCGAGCGCTCCCCTCGCGGCGCAGCAGGCCGGCGGGGGCTCGACCGCGCCATCCGCGGCCCGACCCGCCCCGGCGGCGGAGCGCATCGTGCTCGACTCCGCCCTCCTCGCGGCCTTTCGCTGGCGGAACATCGGCCCCGACCGGGGCGGCCGCTCGATCGCCGTCACGGGGGTTCGCGGACGGCCCGACGAGGCCTACTTCGGCGCGACGGGCGGCGGGCTGTGGAAGACGACGGACGGGGGCGAGGACTGGTTCCCGGTCACCGACGGGCACATCACCTCGGCCTCGGTGGGCGCGGTGGCGGTGAGCGAGACGAACCCCGACCTCGTGCTCATCGGCACCGGCGAGACCTGCATCCGCGGCAACATCATGCCGGGAGACGGTGTGTACCGGAGCCGCGACGGGGGCCGGACGTGGCAGCACGTGGGCTTCCGGGACACCCACGCGATCTCGAAGATCCGCATCCACCCCACCGATCCCGACATCATCTTCGTCGCCTCGTTCGGTCTGTACGGCGGGCCCAGCGAGGCGCGCGGCCTGTACAAGAGCACCGACGGGGGCGACACGTGGCGGCGCGTCCTCTTCCGCGACGCCCGCACCGGGGCCATCGACATCTCGATCGACCACAACGACCCCAACGTGATGTACGCCGCGCTGTGGGAGGCCTACCGCAAGGAATACCAGATGTCGAGCGGCGGGCCGGGGAGCGGGCTCTTCAAGTCGACCGACGGCGGCGAGACGTGGCGGGAGATCACCCGCAACCCGGGGCTGCCGCAGGAAGGTCTGGTGGGCCGCATCGGGGTCTCGGTGTCGCGCGCCAACTCCGACCGCGTGTACGCGCTGGTCGAGAACGACGCGGGCGGCCTGTTCTCGAGCGACGACGGCGGCGCCACGTGGACGCTGGTGAACGACGACCGGTCCATCCGCCAGCGCGCCTTCTACTACACGCACGTGTTCGCCGATCCGCACGACGAGGACGTGGTCTACATGCAGAACACGGCGCTCTTCCGCTCCGAGGACGGCGGCAAGACGACCGAGTCGATCGGGCGCGGCACGCACGGCGACTTCCACGACCTGTGGATCGACCCGGACGACGCGACGCACCTCGTGGTGGCGAACGACGGGGGCGGGGCCGTCTCGACCGACACGGGCGGCGGATGGACCGACCAGGAGTTCCCGACCGCGCAGTTCTACCACGTCGTCACGACGGGCCATATCCCGTTCCACGCATGCGGGTCGCAGCAGGACAACAGCACCCTGTGCACGCCGTCGGACTGGAATCTGACCGCGTTCGAGCGCATGGAGGCGCGCCAGCGCGAGCGCGCGGCGGGAGAGGAGGAGGACGCGGAAGAGGATGAGGATGAGGGAGGGGATGAGGACGAGAAAGACGAAGAAGACGAGGAGGACGAGGCCGAATCCCGGAACGGCGCGGACCGCTACGTGGAGATCGCCGCCGGCTCCACGGCGCGCTCCTACCGGGCCGGCGGGGGCGAGCCGGGCTACATCGCGCCCGACCCGCGCGACCTCGATCTCTTCTACTCCGGCACCAACAACGGCCGCTATCTGGACAAGTTCAACCGGCGCCTGGGCACCTCGCGCGAGGTGAACCCCTACCCGTGGTTCTACTCGGGCGAGCCGGCCCGCGATCTGGTCGAGCGCTGGCAGTGGACCTTCCCCATCATCTTCTCCAAGGTCGACCCCACGCGGCTCTACGTGTCCTCGCAGCGGCTGTGGATGACGCGGGACGGCGGCGACACTTGGACCGCGCTCAGCGGCGACCTGACGCGCGCCGACCCGGCCACCCTCGGCCCCTCGGGCGGTCCGATCACGGGCGACATGAACGGGCCCGAGGTGTACGCGACCATCTTCGCCGTCGCGCCGAGCAAGATCGACGTCGACGTGATCTGGGTCGGCTCGGACGACGGCCTCGTGCACGTGACGCGCGACGGAGGCGCGACGTGGACGAACATCACGCCGCCCGACATGCCCGAGTTCGGTCGCGTGAGCCAGATCGACGCCTCGGCCTTCGACCTGGCCACGGCGTACGTGTCGGTGCGGCGGCCGCTCTTGAACGACCTGAGCCCCTACATCTGGAAGACATCCGACTACGGGGCCACGTGGACCAAGATCGTGAACGGCATCCGGGCGGACGCGTACGTGCACGCGGTGCGCGAGGACCCGACGCGGGCGGGGCTTCTGTACGCCGGCACGCAGCACGGCGTGTACGTGTCGTTCGACGACGGCGACGGGTGGCAGGCGCTCAACGCCGGGCTCCCGGATGTGCCGGTGGCCGACCTCATCGTCGAGCGCAACGAGCTGGTCATCGGCACGCACGGGCGCAGCTTCTGGGTGCTCGACAACATCGCGCCCCTGCGCCAGATGCGCGCCGACCTCGCCCGGACGGCGGCCCGGATGTTCACGCCGCCCCCGGGGATCCGCTCGGGCGGCGACCTCACGCTGAGCTGGTGGCTTGTCGAGAAGCCGACCTTCGCCCGGCTCGAGATCCTCGATCTCGAGGACAACGTGCTGCGCACGTTCGTGGCGGACACGGCCAGCGCCGACCCCGACTCGACGGCCGAGCCGGGTCCCGAGGCGCGCTACACGCGGGGCCCGACCGTCCCCCTCGCGGCGGGCATCAGCGAGCTGACGTGGGATCTGCGGGGCGACCCGTTCACCGTGTTTCCGGGGATGATCCTGTGGGGCGTGCGGCGCAGCGCGCCCGTCCTGCCGCCCGGCCAGTACCAGGCCCGCCTCACCGTTCCCGGGCACATCGCGCACACGCTGTTCGAGATCGTGCGCAACCCGTGGATCACCGACGTGACGGACGCCGACCTGGAGGCGCAGTACGCGCTCTCGCGCGCCATCTGGGAGAAGGTGAACGAGGCGAACGGCACCGTGATCCAGATCCGCCGCGTCAAGGCACAGCTCGAAAATCGGCTGGCGGCTTCCGATGATGCGCGGCTGGCCGAGGCGGCGCGGACGCTGGAGCGGAACGCGTCGGAGGTCGAGGCGAACATCTACCAGGTGCGCAACCGCAGCGGACAGGACCCGCTCAACTTCCCCATCAAGGTCAACAACCGGCTCGCCAACCTCATGTCGATGGTCGAGCAGGGCGACGGGCGACCCGGCAACAACATGCCCGAGATCTTCGGCATCATGGTGGAGGAGCTGAAGGGCTACACCGACCGGCTCGCCGAGGTGTGGGCCACGGATCTGGCCGCGGTGAACGCCGAGCTGGCCCGTCTCCGGCTCGAGCCCATCGATCCGCGCTGCGAGGGCGAGGAGGACTGCAAGATCACCTGAGCCCGCGCGGGCGAGCGCACCGCGACGGCCTCCGGCCGCGGGCGGAAGGGCCGCGGCGGTGTCTCGCCCTGGCAGCGATGCGGTTCACGAGCGGACGGGCAGCGGGCAGTACGCCCCGGCCGAGAAGTCCTCCGACTCGACATCGAACACCCGGTTGAAGCGCGCGCGATAGTTCTCCCAGGCCAGCGCCGCGGCCAGCTCGACGAGTTGCGGCTCGGAGAGGTGACGCCGTAGCTCGGCGAACAGCGTCTCGGGCACGTCGGCGGGCGTCCCCGTAATGGCGTCGGCGAGGCGAAGGGCAGCCTTCTCCAGCTCCGAGAACGCGGTCGAGCGCTCGTAGTCGGCCAGCACCTCGAGCTGGTCCGTCGGCACCCCGGCGTCTCTGCCCCCGGCAGAGTTGATGTCGATTCAGAACGGACACCCGACCCGCGTGGCGACCCTGATCTGAGCCAGCTTCTTGACGTGGGCGGGCACCGCTCGGGCCGCCTCCTGCGCGCCCTCCATCATCGCGTAGCCGCGCAGATTCGGCTTGCTGAGCGCATGGATACGAAGCGGACGCGGCACACGACCGAGCTTCTTCCGAACCACGCGGAAGATGACGGCGGTCGTCGATGCGAGGGTCTTCTCGACCCCTGTCAGTCTCGCCATCACGCACTCCCGTTCCGCAGTAGACGCAGGGCGACCCGCGGCGCGACGGGCCTCAGAACGACCAAGATCGGATCGACGCGCTTGCCGCGTACCGACCGCTTGTGCCAAATACCATGCGCCGCGGCGTAGCGCCTGTCACCCGCCACGGCGGGAGCCGGCGCCGGGGGCTGACCTCTCACCCGCTTGCCGCGCGTGTCCGCACAGACCCATCGTTCCATGCAGATCTGACGGCGAGATCCGGCCTCCAAAGCGCCGGCGGTTCGGCGGAATGAGGAGGACGCGCACGCGTGAAGTTTCACGAGCAGTGGTTCGCGGAGCTGAAGCGGCGCCGAGTTTTCAGGGTCGCCGCGATCTACGGAGCGGTCGGGTTCGGGGTGCTCGAGGCGGCCGACATCGCGCTGCCGCGCCTCGGCCTGCCCGACTGGACCGTCACGCTCATCCTCATCCTCCTCCTCCTCGGGTTCCCCGCCGTCGTCTTCGTGGCCTGGGCGTACGATCGGACCCCGCAGGGATTCCGACGCACCGAGCCGGCCGAGCCCGGTGAGCTGGAGGCGATCGCCGACCTTCGGGGGTGGCGCCGTTGGAGAGGGATCCTCGCCGTCGGCGGGGCGGTGCTGGTCCTGGGCGGCGGTTGGTGGGTGGGCCAGAGGGCGCTCTCGGACGGAAGCGACCGATCCGCTGCGCGCTCCGTCGCGACCGCCTCCGGCGAGCAGGTGCTGGCGGTCCTTCCGTTCGCGGTGCAGGGAAGCCCGGACGTGGCGTACCTCGGGGAGGGCATCGTCAGCCTGCTCAGTACCAAGCTCGACGGCGCGGGCAATCTGCGCTGTGTGGACAGCCGTTCGATTCTGCGCCGCGTGGGGCGCGAGGGCTTCACCCCGGGCGACGCGCGGCAGGCCGCGCGTCTCGCTTCCACGTTCGGGGCGGGCCTCCACGTCACCGGCGAGATCGTGGAGGCGGCGGGACGCATGCAGATCTCGGCCGCGCTGGAGCGGGTGGGCGAGGAGACGCTGGCCGCGGCGACCGTCGAAGGGGCGGCACAGGACGTCTTCCACCTCGTCGACGAGCTGACCAGCCGGCTCCTCTCGGGGTTGAGCGGCGGCCCCGCCGCCCGCGTACAGCGGCTGGCCACCGTGACCACCTCGAGCGTCCCGGCGCTCAAGGCGTTCCTCGAGGGGGAGGACCATTTCCGCGACGGCCGCTTCGCGGACGCGATGGAGAGCTTCCGGCGCGCCACCGAGCAAGACAGCTTGTTCGCGCTCGCCTACTACCGGCTCAGCATCGCCGCCGAGTGGAACTTCGCGGACCAGACGGCGCGAGGCGCGGCGGAGAAGGCGGTGCGGCTCAGCGACCGCTTGTCGGAGCGCGACCGGCGGCTGCTCGACGCGTATCTCAAGCGCCGGCAGGGAAAGAACACGGAGGCCGCGGCCACCTACCGCTCCCTGCTCGGCTCGTATCCGGACGAGCTGGAGGCGTGGCTGGATTTGTCCGAGATCCTCTTCCACACCAACCCGCTGCACGGACGGTCCTTCACCGAATCGAAGGAGACGTTCGCCCGCGTGCTGGAGCTCGATCCCGACCATTCGGCCGCGCTCATCCACCTGATCTCGATCGCGTCGTACGAGCGCGACGTCGCCGCGCTCGACTCGCTCACAAGACGCTACATGGCGCTCGATTCGGCGGGCGACCGCACGTCCCAGATCCGCGCCATGCGGGCCGTGGCACTGGAAGACTCGGCGGCCGAGGCGGTATCGATGGCCGAGCTGGGGTCGAAGAGCGAAGCGGCCCTTTCGAGCTTCGCGTGGAGCGCGGGCGTGTTCGGGCAGGGGTTCGAGCTGGCGCGCGCCGCGAGCCAGGCCCTCATCGGACCGCACCGGAGCGCCGAGGCGATGCAGCTCGGGTACGCGCAGCTCGCGCACATCGAGACCGCCGCACACCGGCCCGAGGCCGTGCGCGCGGCGTTGGACGGGCTCGCCGTGGTGAACCCGTCTTCGGCCCTGGAGCACGAAGCCCTGCTCGCCGTGCTGCCGTTCGCCGAGCCCGATCCCGCCGAGTTGCGCCGCCTCGGGGAGGCCCTGCGCCGGCTCGATCCCTCGGCGGGCGGGACGAGCGCGAACCCCAGCGCCCTGCTCACCGCCGACGTGCGCCTCCGGCACCTCAGCCGCTACTACCTGCTCGGGCTGGTCTCGGCGCGACTCGGAGCGATGCGGGAGGCCCTGGCGTACGCGGACAGCGTGGGCGCCACGCAGCTCGACACGCCCCAGGGCAGCATGGCGCACGACCTTGCCCATGGGGTGAGGGCCGAGGTGCACAGACTGCAGGGCCGGCCCGCAGAGGCGCTGGCCGCGCTCGAACGGGCCCGGCGCGAGATGTGGGACGAGCAGACTACGGTGACGCCCATGTCGAGCCAGGTGCGCGAGCGCTTCCTGCAGGCGGAGCTGTACGCGCAGCTCGGCCGTCCCGCGGAGGCGCGGCCTTGGTATGAGACCATCGCGCAGCTCTCTCTCGTCGACCTTCCCTATCGCGAGGTGGCGGCCGCCCGCCTGGCCGAGCTGGAGGCCACCGCGGCCGGCGGCGGTCGCGCGCCG
>JBFIOX010000079.1:0-9728 GCA_041610455.1 Gemmatimonadota bacterium | reverse complement strand
GGCGGCGCTTGCCACCTACATGGCGATCGACCCCCGATGAGCGCCCGGCGCCCGGCGGCCGCCGCGATCTCGAGCCCTCCGGGATGACGGCGGAGCGCTCCGCCGCGGCCGGCGACGCGAGGGTCCAGGCGCCCTTCCTGACCGCCGAGTGGCGCGATCTCGTGATGCTCAACTACGAGATCGATCCCGCCCTGCTCGCCTCCCGGGTGCCACGCGGCTGCGAGCTCGATTTCCGCGACGGACGGACCTTCGTGAGCGTCGTCGGCTTTCGCTTTCTCGACACCCGGGTGCTCGGCGTGGCGGTCCCGTTTCATCGCCATTTCGACGAGGTCAATCTGCGCTTCTACGTCTCGGGCCGCGGGCCCGACGGGCCGCGCCGGGGGGTCGTCTTCATCAAGGAGATCGTGCCTCGTCGGGCCATCGCGTTCGTGGCGCGCGCGGTGTACGGCGAGAACTACATCTCGCTCCCCATGCGCCACGCCATCGAGATCGAGGGCCCCGATGCGTCGGACGGACGGGTCTCCTACGGCTGGCGGTCGGGGGACGAGTGGGGGGGCCTCGAGGCGACGATCTCGGGACGGGCCGCGGTGCCCCCGCCGGGTACCGAGGCGGCGTTCATCACCCAGCACGATCGCGGGTACTCGGCGACGCGAAGTGGCGACACCCTCGCCTACCGGGTCGCGCACCCGCCGTGGCGCGTGTGGAGCACGGCGGGGGCTCGCGTAGATGGTGATCTCGCGTCTCTGTACGGTCGCGGGCTGGCCCCCTATCTGCGCCGCGCGCCGCGCTCCGCCTTCGTCGCGGTCGGCTCGCGGGTCGAGGTGTATCCCGGCACGCCGCTGTCCTCCCGGGAACCGGGCTGAGAGGCCCGCGGCCGGGGGAAGGGGGCCGGCTCACGGCGTCTCGAGCGCGAGCGGCTCTTCGGCGACCCGGTCTTCGAGTCGCAGCCACACCACCGCCCCCAGGATCGCGACGCCGCCGAGCAGCTGCAGCGCGGCCAGCCGCTCGCCCAGGACGATGCCGGCCAGCACGAGCGTGAATACCGGCTCCATGGTCGAGAAGATGGCGGCGCGTCCGGGTCCGATCCACTTGATGCCGACCAGGAAGAGGGTCACCGGGAGGGCGGTCGAGAGGGCTCCCAGCAACCCCACGTAGGCGAGCACCCGCGCGCCACCCGCGACCGCGAGCCCATCGGTGGCGAGCGCGGCGACCGTCAGCACCGCCGCCGTGGTGCTCATCAGCACCGCCGAGCCGCTCAATTCGGGCGCGCGCGACAGGACCCGACTGCTCGCCACGATGAACACCGAGATGAAGACCACCGCCGCGAGAATCCAGGCGATGCCGACGGGGTCGCCTCCGCGCGTCCCGACCCCGACGGCGAGCGCGCACCCGATCGTGGCGAGCGCGAGCGACGCGATCCGCCGGCGGGTCAGCGGCTCGCCGGGGACGACGCGCGCCAACAGCACCGTCACCGCGGGGTAGGTGAAGAAGAGGAGCGAGGCCAGCGACGCCGGCACACGATCGAGCCCGATCATGAAGGCCAGCGAGTTGGTGGCGTAGAGGAGGCCGAGGCCGCACAGCGGCCAGCGGACGGCGCGCCCGGGGAGTGGCCTGCGCGCCAACAGGACCACCGCCCACACGAGCCCGCCCCCGATCAGGAACCGCCACGCGAGCAGGGTCGCCACGCCCACGCCGGCGTCGAGCGCCAGCTTCCCCAATACGGGGAGGGTGGCGTACCCGAGCGACGACCCGAGGATGGCGAGCGTGCCTTTGGCGTCCGGTCGCATGGGCGACCAATGTCGCGCGGCCCACCGCGACCCGCCACGCCGCTCGGAAGCGGCGCGACGTGTCATCGCCCACGGCGTGGCGGAGCGCGGGCCCCCGGGTCAGTTTGAGGGCGTGAGACCACGCAGCGGGCACCGCGGGGTCGGCGACCGCCGACCCGGAAGCGTGTGGCGGCGGCCACGCGCCGCGCCGGATCGGTTCGCGCGCCGCGCGCCTGCGCCGCGACCCGGCCCGGGGCGGAGGGGTGGCCCGCTCCTCGTCCTGCTCGCTGGCGCGAGCGCCTGCGCCGCGCCAGCCGGCCTGGACCTCGGCGCCTACGACGTGGTCGATCTCACGCACGCGTACGGTCCCGAGACGCTGTACTGGCCGACCGCGCCCTCGCGCTTCGAGCTGCGCGAGCTGGCCTACGGGGTGACGGAGGGCGGGTACTTCTACTCCGCCTACGCGCTCGCGACGCCCGAGCATGGCGGCACCCATCTCGACGCGCCCATCCACTTCCACGAAGGTGGGTTGGACGTGGCGGGCGTGCCGCTCGAGCGGCTGATCGGCCCGGCGGTGGTGGTCGACGTCCGGCAGGCGGCCGCGGCGGATCCCGACTACCGCCTCACGCCCGCCGACATAGAGGCCGACGAGGCGGTCCACGGGCGGGTGCCGGAGGGCAGCCTCGTGCTCCTGCGGACCGGGTGGGGCGCCCGCTGGCCGGACGCCGGCGCCTACCTGGGGGATGACACGCCGGGGGACGCGTCGAACCTACACTTCCCCAGCTACGGGGAAGAGGCCGCGCGCCTGCTGATCGCCGAGCGCGGGGTCATCGCGCTCGGGGCCGATGTGGCTTCGATCGACCCGGGAGCCTCGCGCGATTTCCGCGTGCACCGGGTCGCGGCCGCCGCGGGCGTCCCGGGTCTCGAGAACCTGGCCAGCCTCGACGAGCTCCCGCCGCGGGGCGCCATCGTCATCGCGCTTCCGATGAAGATCGCGGGCGGCTCGGGCGGGCCCCTGCGCGCCGTCGCGCTCGTCCCGCGCGGGGCCCGCCGGTGAGCGAGCGGCAACGGGTTCCGACGTCCGCCACGTGGGCTGCCACGGTGGGATACTCGCGGGCGGTCCGCGTGGGCGAGACCGTGTACGTGTCGGGGACGATCGCGCTGCAGCCCGACGGTCAGATCGGACCGTCGGGCAACGTGTACGGGCAGGCGAAGCGCTGCCTGGAGATCATCTCCGAGGCGCTCGAAGCGGCGGGCGCCACGGTGCAGGACGTGGTCCGCACGCGCATGTACGTGACGAACGTTCACGACTGGGCGGACGTGGGTCGGGCGCACGGCGAGTTCTTCGCCGATGTGCGACCGGCCACCACGCTGATCGAGGTGGCCGGTCTGGTCGATTCCGACGCGCTGGTCGAGATCGAAGCGATGGCGATCATCGGGTCGGGCTGAGCGTCACCCCGCTCGCCGCAGCTCGATGCTCCCGTTGACGGTCTGGAGCTCGATCTCGGGCCCACCGCTGCCGATCTGGCCCGTGGCCGAGCGCGGCCCCCAACGGCCGCGGATGGTGAGCGGGAAATCGGTCTCGATCTGTCCGTTCACCGTCTCGATCTCCACGTCCGCGTTGGTGTTTCGGGGGAGGACGAGGCGGATGCCGCCGTTCACCGTGGTGAACTCGATCCGGTCCGTGGGGGCGGTCCCCATGCGGGCTTCGATGGAGCCGTTGACCGTGGTCGCCGAGATCACGCCCGCCGTCTCGATGTCGATCGATCCGTTCACCGTGACGGCCTTGACCCGACCCGAGAGCCCCGAAGCCCGCACCTCCCCGTTCACCGTCACCGCGTCCAGCTCCACGCCCGCGGGCACTTCGACCACGAAGTCGACGCGGACGTCGTTGCGCTCGTTGTTCATGCGGTAGGCGTTGCCGCGCGCGCACCGGTTGGGACGGTCCCGATCGCGGGCCGGGTAGACCGCGCACACCAGCACGCCGTCGGCATCCTCCACCACCTGGATGTCCACGCTCGACGGATCGTCCCGCCGCCCGGTCTTGGTGGCGCGCACCACCACCTGGTTTCCGCTCGCCGCTCGCGCGGTGATCTCGCCGTTCACGCCGCGAATGGTGACCGCATCGCCCCGCGCGACGGCTCCCTGCCACCGGAAGTCCTGCGCGGCGATCCCCGTCGCCCCGAGCGTCCCTAGAACCACGAGCGCGCCCGCCCGCCTCAGCCATCGAATCATCGGACTCTCATCCTCTCTTGAGTGGTGCTCTGGTGAGAAAGCTCGCCGTCACCGGCCGCTTCGTTCGACCGGCCCCGCGGCATCCGCTCGCCCGGTCGGACGAGGAAGATGTCCCCGTCGAACGACTCGAGCGTGATGCGCGCCCCGCCTCCACCCACGGTGAATTCCGCGCCGCGTGCCGCCCCCCCGCGGAACTGCACGGGAAACGAAGCCCGCAGCGACCCGTCGAACGTGGAGACCGACACCCGCGCCCCGACCCCCTCGGGAAGCGCGAACGTGACGTCCCCGTCGTGCGACCCCAGCGAGTACTCCCCGTCCTCGAACACGCGGCCCTCGTACCGCACGTTCCCCGACACGGTGGACAGGACCACCGAGCGGGACCGGCCATCCAGCACGACGATGTCGCCGTCGATGCCGTTCACGACCAGCGGGCCGCCGACGCGCTCGAGCAAGGCCGATCCGTCGCCGGTCTGCAGCGCCACGCCCCCCCGCACGTCGTACAGCCGCACCGACCCATCGACCGACTGTGCCGCCACCGCGCCCGCCCCCCGCACCTCGATCTCGCCCTCCACCGTCTCGACCGATACGTCGCCCGTGAGATCCAGCACCTGCACATCTCCCTCGAAGCTGTAAATCTCGACGTCGGTATCGCGTGGGACCCGCACTTCCAGATTCGCGTCGTCGTCCCAGCCCCGATGCGGCTCGATGGTGATCGTGGATCCGTTGCGGGACACGGAGACCGCGCCCGCCCGCCCGTCCACCAGGACCCGGGCCTCGCGGCCGTCGACGCCGCGGACCTCGACGTCGCCCGATCGATGCTCGATCACGAGCCGGCTCCCGCGCTCCACCACGAACGTGGTGTCGATGGCGACGGGGAGCGCGGCGAACAGCGACCCGAGACCGGCCACGACGATCGCAAGCGCCATCAGCTCTCGGCCGTCATGCGCACCGCGCGACGCAGGAACTCCGCCTTCCGCTCCATTGTGCTCGCCACGTGCTGCTGCAGGTAGGGATCGTCCGGCAGCTCGTCGAGCGCGCGCCGCGCGTCCTCGATGGCCCGATCGATGGTCACCAATGCTCGCCGGATCCGCACCTCGGACTCGGGCGGAAGGGGCCGCTCGCCCTCGAACAACAGACGCTCGAGCTCGGCGATGGCGGCCGCATAGTAGGCGGCCATGCCCCCGCCGCTCGAGGCGGCCCGGACCACCGGATCCGTCGCCACCGCGGCGGTCGTGCCGGGTCCGGCGGCGTCCCCGCTCCGCGATCCCGCCAGCCAGGCGGTTCCCGCCGACAGCGACGCCAACGTCACCGCGGCGGCGGCGAGCTGCGGAATCGAGAAGGTCAGCCGCCGACGGACCAACGGAACCGCGTCCGCCGCCGGCGCCTCGTCGAGCCGCGCCGCGATCTCGGGCCACAGGTCCCGTGCCGGTAGGCGCGGTGCGAGCTGGCCGGCGTGCGCCACGACCTGCTCGAGCTCGGCCAGCGTCCGGGCGCAGTCGCCGCAGCTCTCAACGTGCAGCTCGACGAGGACTCGCTCGTCGGCCGAGAGGTCGCCGTCCAGATATTCCGACAGCCGGTGTCGGAAGCGGTCCGTCATCTCATCCATCCATTCATCGCTCATCGTCATCGCCCTCTATGCGCACGCGAAATCGTCCATTCTCGTGCCGCCTCGCGCGGCTCACGCCAAGTGCTCCCTGAGCAGCATGCGGGCGCGGTGCAACTGCGATTTCGACGTCCCCGCCGAGATCCCCACCATCTCCGCGATCTCGCGGTGCTTGTATCCCTCCACGTCGTGCAGCACGAACACCTCGCGCGCCCCGTCCGGCAACCGCTCGATCGCCACGTCGAAATCGAGCCGGATCTCCGGCGCGTCCCGCCGTGCCCGGGCCCGATCGAGCGAGATCTCGCTGTCGCTCCACCGACGCCGCTCCACTCCCCTGGCGCGCAGCCGACCGTAGATGAGGTTGACCGCCAGTCGGAACAGCCACGATCCGAAGGCCGCTTCGCCGCGGAAGGTGTCGAGCTTCTGCCAGACGCGTACGAAGACGTCCTGGGTCAACTCCTCTGCGTGGTCGCTGCCGGCCAGCCGGCAGGCGAGCCCGTACACCCGCGTCACGTGACGTCGGTAGAGCCGCTCGAAGGCGTCGGAATCGCCGTTCGCAGCGGCGCTGACGTCTTCCGCCTCGCGCGCGCGCTCCTCGGACTGCTGGTCCCCTTCGCTCAACCGTATCGCCGTCTGGTTCATGGTTCGCGACTTGAGACGCGCTTGCGACCCGAAAGGTTGGAGGCCTCCCGGCCCCCGGAGGGAAGGGGTTCCTCACAACCTTCTGGCACGAAGTCGCGTCCCAAGATGCGGGCAGGCGACACCCGGCGCCCCCCCGAAAACCCTCTCCGAAGGAGGCCGTCGATGGGCCGAGCTCCTATCACCCTCTACATCCGCGTCCCCGCGACCGCCCTCTGGGCCGGTCTGGCGCTGGCCTCGGGCGCCGTCTCGCAGGAGCGCGACTGGTGCGAATCGGAGGCGCGCGACGCGCGCCGGCATTGCGAGGTGCGCGAGCTCACGCTGGCCCCGACGGGCGCGCTGCGGGTCGATGCGCGACCCAACGGGGGCATCCAGGTGGCGGCCTGGAGTCGTGAGGAGGTGCGCATAGAGGCCAAGGTCGTGTCGCGGGCAGAGGACTCGGGCCGCGCGCGCGACATCTCTCGACAGATCTCGATCGCCACCGGCCCCGAGGTGCGAGCGGAAGGGCCGAGCACCCGCCGCGACGAAGGTTGGTGGGTGAGCTACCGGATCCGCGTCCCGGCGCGTTACGACCTGCGGCTCGAGTCGACCAACGGCGGTCTCGGCGTGGAGGGGGTGTCGGGCCGGCTGGATCTCTCGACCACCAACGGCGGCATCCACCTCGCGGGCACCGCGGGGTCCGTCACGGCGCGGACCACCAACGGCGGCCTCGACATCGCCCTCTCCGGAGACCGCTGGGAGGGGACGGGGCTCGACGCCGAGACGACCAACGGGGGCGTCACGCTTTCGATTCCCGACGGGTACTCGGCGCGACTCGAGACGGGAACGCGGAACGGGGGGTTCGAGGTGGACTTCCCGATCACCGTGAGCGGCCGCATCGGTCGGCGGCTCAGCACGGAGCTGGGGGCGGGGGGACCGCCTGTCCGGGTGCTCACGACCAACGGCGGGGTCCGGGTGCGGCGCCGCTGACGAACTCGGTCACACCTCCAGCGAGACGTTGGGATGGGTGAAGTGGAGGGCGACGCGTAAGCCACCTTCCTGGGCCGGGCGGGCCAGCGCCAGCGCGGCCTCGCGGTAGGTGTCGATCTGCGGTGCGTAATCGGCCGCGATGCGAGCGGCCTGGTCGGCCTCGATGCGATGGGTCTTGAAATCGATTACCCAAGCGGCGCGGCCCGCCGCCGCGGCCTCCGTCGGTCCCTCGAACAACGAGACCTGATCGGGCACGAGCCCCACCTGTTCTCCGGGCCGATAGAGGTCGAAGGCCCCGGCCACCCAGCCGTGCCGAGACCGATGCAGGAAGCGCAGCTCGCGATGGTGCGCGCCCTCCACATACCAGCTCCACGCGGGGCTCCGCACGACCCTAGCGATCTCGCGCTCGAGCGCCTCGCGATAGGTTGATCCCGGGGCGAGCGCCGCCTCCAGGTCGCCCAGGTCGAGCGAAGCGAAGGCCTCGTCGAGCACCCGCCCCAACTCGGCTTCGGCCTCGAAGCGCTCGAGCACGCCGTGAATGAGGGCGCCGCGCGCGGCGCCGGGAAGCGGACCGTCCCGCAGCGGATCGGGCAGGAAGTCCTTCGGCGGGACGACCCCGTACCGGTAACGGAGCTCCCACTCTCGCTCGGAGCTTGCGCGGACCATCCGCTCGGTGGCGCTGCTCACGAGCCGCACCGCGGGCGGCTCGATGTCCTCCGCGTCGGGGAGGGGCGGCGCGGCCTCGATCTGGGCCAGCCAGGCCAGGGTTACGGGAGGGGGCGGCAGCGACGTCTGCACCGCGCCGTCGCCGCCGCGCACGACCACGAGTCCCGGTCCACCCGACGGGGGCGTACGGCCCGACCCGGCTGGGGCGAACAAGTCGAACTGCCCCGAGCGCGCGCCAGCTCCGCCGAACGCGTCCAGCTGTCCCCCCGTCCCCGTGGCCTGGTCCGGGTCCCGCGCGGTACGGCCCGATCGCCGGCTACCGTTCGGGGCCCGCTCGTCGTCGACATCGTCGGCCCGAACGCGGTGCGCCTCCACGGCGCGCTCCAGCTCGCCCGAGAGCCAACCGGCGAAGCTCTCGCCGAGCGCCTCGGTGGGCCCCACCACCACGAGCCGATCGCGGGCCCGGGTCGCCGCCACGTAGAGGAGCCGAGCCTCCTCGGCCCGCTCCTGCTCGAGCCGACGTTGCAGGGCGAGTGCGGCGCGCGGGCCCCGCGCATCGGCTCGGGGAACGAGGACGGGTCCGAGCAGCGGGTCGGTCCAATGCTCGTTCACCAGCCTGGCCGCGCCGACCAGCGGGGAGGCCGCACCGGCCAGTATGACGACCGGCCACTCGAGCCCCTTGGCGGCGTGGACCGTCGAGAGGGTCACCACATCGTCTCCGCTGGCGTACAGCTTGGCCTGCGGGAGCCCCAGGTCCTTCTCGCCCCAAGCGGCCCAGAGCGCGAGGAAGCGACTCAACGACAGGTGCCGGTATTCCTGCAGGAGCGCCAGCAGACGCTCGATGTTGGCCATCGATTCGGCGGCGCCCTCGCGCAGCAGGAGATGCAGCCGGTATCCCGTGCGGTCGAGCAGGCGTTCGAGGATCTCCGCGTGATCGATCCGATCGACCAAGTCGTGCGCCTCGGCGATGGCCGCCAGACCGTCGGAGAGCGCCGCCCGCTCGGTCTCGCCCACGAGCGGCGTCTCGGGGGCCTCGAACCAAGCCTCGCGTCCTGACTCGACGGCCCGCAGGTAGGCGGCCGCGCGCTCCAACAAGGAGCGCAGCCCCTTCCCGCCCGCGGTCGACCGACCTTTGCTCGCCCCCTCGAACATGCCGATCCGGACCAGGACCTCGTCGCGCAGACCCACGAACGGAGACCGGAGGAAAGCGAACGCGCGCAGGTCGTCGAAGCGGTTGTCGATGAGGCGGAGGGCCGTGATGAGGTCGAGCACCTCCTGTTGGTCCGTGAGACCCCGGGTGGCGGTGTTGTAGAACCGGATCGCGCTCGCGCGCAGCGCCGGCTCGAGGAGGGACAGGTCTTCGTTCCGCCGGGCGAGCACCGCGATGTCCCCGAGTCGGCAGGGCCGCAACGTCCCGTCGACGGGGTCGAGCACCGCGGCCTCGCCCACGAGCCCGCGGATGTGGGCCGCCAGACGATTCGCCTCGGCTTCGCGGCACTGCATGGCGTTCCCGGAAACGTCCACCGCCAGCCATTCGACGCGGGCGGCCGGGCTCGGGCTTCGCGCACCGCGCAGCGGCTCGTGGCGGATCACCGACTCCGGCGCGCTCGCGGCCAACGGAGCGGCGGTCTCGTCCAAGGCGCGCGCGGCCACGCGGTTCACGACCTCGACCAGTTCGGGCTCGCTGCGGAAGTTGGCCGACAGGTGCAGCGTGCGGCCGTGCGCCTCCAGCAGTCGACGCGCCTCGTTCCACACGTCGATGTCGGCGCCCCGGAAGCGGTAGATGCTCTGCTTGGGGTCGCCCACGAGCACCAGCTGGGGGGCCGGGCCGGCGTCCCGCTCCGAAGGCG
>JBFIOX010000078.1:0-9749 GCA_041610455.1 Gemmatimonadota bacterium | reverse complement strand
TCGCCGCGCTCGTGGTCCCACGCCGCCACGCGGCTCCGCGCGACCGCGTTGGCCGCCGGGGTGGTGAGGCCGAGGGCCTCGGAGATCGTCCGCACCTGGGCCACCACGAGGTTGTCGGGCGCGAACCGGAGCGAGAAGATCGAGGCCGCGATCCGCTCCGCGTCGAAGGCCCGGCTCCCCGGCGGACCGATCGGATGGCGCTCATCCACGCAGCCGGCGGCCGCCATCGCCAGGATGGGCACCATCGGCCAGCGGCGCGTTGTCTTGAGGCTGCGCATGACGACTCCTCCACGGCGTGGTTCCACAGCCTTGAGACGAGCGAGCCGCGGATGGGGTCACCCCCGCGGGTGGCTGGTCCCGGCCCGACCGGGTCCGATACCTTGGCCATCTAGGTGAGAGGACGAGACTTTCACGGTTCCCCGGCTTTCAGGGACCGCCGATCAAAGGAGGATGCATGCATACGTTGCCCGACCTGCCGTACGCCCACGACGCGCTCGAGCCCACGATCGATGCCCGCACCATGGAGATCCATCACGGCAAGCATCACCAGGCGTACGTGAACAACCTGAACGCGGCGCTGGAAGGCCACGACGACCTCGCCACCAAGTCGATCGAGGACTTGCTGCGCGGCATCGATCGGGTACCGGAGTCGATTCGGACCGCCGTGCGCAACAACGGGGGCGGGCACGCCAACCACGCGTTGTTCTGGGGTTCGATGTCGGCCGACGCGGGCGGGGCCCCGTCGGGCGACCTGGCGAGCGCGATCGACGCGGCTTTCGGGTCTTTCGAAGAGTTCAAGACGGGCTTCCACAAGGCGGGAATGACCCGCTTCGGCAGCGGCTGGGCCTGGCTGGTGGTGAAGGACGGGGGCGCCCTGGCGACCTACTCCACCGCGAACCAGGACAGCCCGTACATGACGGGAGACGTGCCCCTTCTTGGGGTCGATGTCTGGGAGCACGCGTACTACCTCAACTACCAGAACCGCCGCGGGGACTACCTGACCGCGTGGTGGGACGTGGTGGAGTGGGATGCGGTGGCGCGGCGGTACGCGGCGGTGACCGGCTGACATCGGGCATGCCGGACAGAATCGGAATCCTGGTCGGGGGCGGACCCGCCCCCGGCATCAACTCCGCCATCGGGTCGGCCGCCCTCAAGGCGATCAACGAGGGCTTCGAGGTGCTCGGTCTGTACGATGGGTTCGAGCACCTCATGACGGGCGACACCAGTCAGACGGTGCGCCTCGATGTGGATGACGTGTCGCGCATCCACACGCGGGGCGGCTCCATCCTCCGCACCTCGCGGGCGAACCCCGCGTCGAGCGACGAGACCCTGCGGCGCAGCGCCGAGACGCTCGAGGCGCTCGGCATCTCGCGGCTCGTCACCATCGGGGGGGACGACACGGCCTTCGGAGCCAAGCGCGTGTCGGAGCAGGCCGGGGCATCTCTGCGCGTGGCCCACATCCCCAAGACGATCGACAACGACCTGCCGCTCCCCGGCGACAAGCCGACCTTCGGGTACGAAACGGCGCGGCAGGTGGGGGCGCTGCTCGTCGAGAACCTGATGGAGGACGCGCTGGCGACCGGGCGCTGGTTCTTCGTCGTCTCGATGGGACGCAAGGCGGGCCACCTGTCGCTCGGCATCGGCAAGGCTTCGGGGGCCACGCTCACCCTCATCCCCGAGGAATTCGGCCCCCGGGTGGAGCTGGCGACGGTGTGCGACATCCTGGAAGGGGCCATCCTCAAGCGCATGGCCCAGGGCCGTCCCTACGGCGTCGCCCTGATCGCCGAGGGGATCGGCGAGAAGCTCGACCGCGAGGCCCTGGCCCGGCTCCCGGGCGTGCTGGTCGAGCACGACGCCTACGGCAACCTCCGATTGGCCGAGATCCCGCTCCAGACGATCCTCAAGCGAGAGGTGCGGCGGCGCTTCGAGGAACGGGGGCGCAAGATCACGATCACCGAGATGGATCTGGGCTACGAGCTGCGCTGCGCCCCCCCCGTCCCCTTCGACATAGACTACACCCGCACGCTGGGCTACGGCGCCGTCCGCTTCCTGGTCGAGGAGCCGCGCGACCCGCGTCTACGATTGGGCGGGCTGATCTGCCTGGGGCCCGGCGGCCACCTGAGCGTGATCCCGTTCGACGACCTGACCGATCCGGCCACGGGCCGCACCAAGATCCGCTTGGTCGACACGGGGTCGGAGAACTACCGCGTGGCGCGTGAGTACATGCGGCGTCTCGAGCCGGACGACCTGGCCGATCCCGAGACGCGGGCGGCCATCGCGGAGGTCGCGGGGCTGGCGCCCGAGGAACTGGCCGAGCGGTTCGCGGAGAGCGTGGGGGCGGGCGCGCGGCCGGGTTCCGCAGCGGGCGAGGGAGGGGCTACGCGTCAGGCGTCGGGGCGCGGCGACCCGGTTCCGGCGGTTTAGTCGCCGAAGCTCACCCCGAGATCGCGGGCGGTGAGCACCGCATCGCCGTCCACCGGCACGCGCTTGGGCCCCTGGAGCGCCTCGTCGAGCGGGACGGGCCGGATGTCGGGCGGGTCGAGCGCCACCATCTTGCCGAAATCCCCGTTCGCCACGCTGCGCACCGCGGCGGCCCCGAAGCGGAGCGAGATGACCCGGTCGTAGGAGACGGGCTCGCCGCCCCGCTGCAGGTGTCCGAGCACCAGCGAACGCGTCTCCTTCCCCGTGCGGTCGGCGATCTCGCGCGCCAGGATCTCGCCGATCCCTCCGATGCGGGCCTGGCCGCCCGTGCCGCGGGGCACGGTCTTCATGACGATCTCGCCGCCGATGGGGGTCGCCCCCTCGGCCGCGCACACGATGCTGAAGTGGCGGCCCCGCGCCTCCCGCTCGCGGATCTTCTCGCACACCTTTTCGATGTCGTACGGGATCTCGGGGATGAGGATGATGTCGGCGGTGCCCGCGAGCCCGCTGAACAGCGCGATCCACCCCGTGTGGCGTCCCATCACCTCGACGACCATCACGCGCTGGTGGCTCTCGGCGGTGGAGTGGAGCTTGCCGATCGCGTCCGTGGCCGTCTCCACCGCCGTGAGGAATCCGAACGTGAGACTGGTGACGCCCAGGTCGTTGTCGATCGTCTTGGGCACGCCGACCACCGGGAGTCCCTTCTCGTGGAGGCCGCGCGCGATGTGCAGGCTGCCGTCGCCGCCGATGGCGATGAGCGCATCGAGCCGGTGCGCGCGGAAGGCCTCCAGGATCTCGTCCGAACGATCGCGCTCCTCGGTTCCCCCCGCGCCGTCTTCCACGGGCCAGGCGAACGGGTCGCCGCGGTTGGTGGTCCCCAGGATGGTGCCGCCCCGGTGCGTGATCCCGCGGACGTCCTCGCGCCCCAGCGGCACCACCTCGCCCGGCTCGTCCGCCAGCAGCCCCCCGTAACCGTTCTCGATGCCGAACACCTCCCAGCCGCGCTGGAGGGCGCCCAGCACGATGGCGCGGATCACCGCGTTGAGACCGGGGGCGTCGCCCCCTCCCGTATTGATCGCGATGCGCGCGATACCGGCCCGGCCGCTCATGCCCCGATTATCGGGCCGCCCGCCCGCCGCCGAAAGCTAGCCGGGTCGCTCGGGAAGCGGCGGTGCGGGGCGAGAGGGCGGGAGCGGCGGTCCCGACCCACGACCGCCGGCTTGCCCCGTCGGTCGACGGGCGACAGCGTGCCGGCCATGGCCTTCTCCGATCTGGAAACGATCCTGTTCGACCTCGACGGGACGCTGGTCGACTCGGCCGAGCTCATCCTCGAGTCGTGGCGGCACACCATGCAGGTCCACTTCGGCCGGGTACCGCCCGACGAGGTGTGGCTCGAGACGCTGGGCACGCCCCTGCGCGCGCAGTTCCGCATGTTCGTGGACACGCCCCAGGAGGTGCAGGCGATGATCGACACCTACGTCGAGCACAACCTGCGCGAGCACGAGCGACTCATCCGCCCCTTCCCCGCGGTGGGCGACACCCTGCTCGCGCTACGCGCCCGCGGCGTGCGTCTGGGGATCGTGACCAGCAAGGCGGCCCGCGGCACGGCGCACAGCCTCGCCGCCTGCGCCATCCGGGAGGAGTGGTTCGACGTCATCGTCACCTCGGACGAGCCCGTCCCGCACAAGCCCGACCCGGCCCCCGTCCGCCTGGCCCTGGAGCGCCTGGGCGTTGCGGCCCCGGGAGCGGCGTTCGTGGGCGACTCGGTGTGGGATCTGCGGGCCGGCCGCGCGGCCGGGGTGCGGACGATCGCGGCTCTGTGGGGACCGTTCTCAGAGCGCGAGCTGGCGCGGGAGAAGCCGGACGTGATGATCGACGACATCGCCGATCTGGTGCGGGAGGGCTGACCCCGGCCGGTCGGGCCGCCCGGGCTAGTGGAAGCGCACGATCATCCAGCGGACGCCCTCCACGTCGGCCTCCAGCGCCAAGCGGGCGGGCACGCCGTCGTGCTCCAGGTAGAGGTACCCTACCGAGCCCGCCTCGCCGCTGAGCGTGACGCCGCCCGGCCCCGTCAGCTCGACGGCCGGCACGAAGTTCGATCCGGCGCTCTTGCGCCACGCATCGCGAACGGTGCGGTTCTGCAGCGACGGCCGGGTCGTGCGGTCGTCCACGGCGTTGGCCAGCGCGTAGCGGAGGACGGCATCGACCGGGTCGAACCCGGGCACGATCTCGCCCAACCGTGCGGAGAGGCCCGGGCCGGCGAAGGTGGGGTCGGGGGAGCCGAACCAGCCCTCCAGCGATCCCTGGAGCACGGCGGCCAGCGCCGCATCGTAGCGTCCCTGGCCCACCGCCGCCTCGAGGTACAGGTGCCTCAAGAGCCCGGCGGTCTGGCCGTAGCCGTGACGGATGCGCCCGCTCGCGACCCGCAGATTGCGGAGCAGGCGATCGAGATAAGATGTCGCCGCGGGCGTGTCGGGATCCAGGTTGCTGCCCAGCGGCTCGGCGGCCAGCCCACGCATGATCTCCTGCCGGATGAGGTCGGCGCCGCCCTCCAGCGCCCAGCGCGTGGTGGGCGCGTAGGCCGATCCGGGCTGCGCCGAGCGGTGGACCTCGTGCGCGTGCTGCCACATGTGCGTCAGCTCGTGCGCGAACAGCCCGATGCGATCCGCCTCGAACTCGGGTCCGATGGGGAAGCGGATGCTGATGCCGGCCACCCCCGCGCGGCCCGCGAAATGGCCGACCGCGACCCCGCAGATGCACACCGGCGATTCGTCCGCGAACACATCCACCAGGATCTGGCGCGCGCCGGTCGCGGTGTACACCGACCGCTCGCCGAGTCCGTGACGAACGAGCGGGAGGATGCGGTCCGTGCCCACGTCGGCCAGCCGGCGCAGCAGGGGGCGGAGGCGCTCGCGCCCGGCATCGTCCAGATCGATGGGTGCGGCGAAGGCGAACGGACCGCGGACGAGGGCGATGCGGACGCGCCGGGGTGCTTCGTCGATGAACAAGCCGAATGGAGCTGGGACCGTGAGCGTGTCGCCCTCGCTCCAGGGCCGGGTGCGGCAGAAGACCTCGAACCCCGGTCCGAACGCGCACTCGTCCGCCGCGCCCGCCCCCGCCGCGCTCGTCCGCACCAGATGATCGCGAAACAGGTCCGGCACCGGCGTGGGCACGCGGCTGGCCACCGGGCGCACGGGGTCCGCCCCGCGCCGCACAGTGACGACGTAGCGGTCGGGGCCGTCCACGGCCGACTCGACGCGGGTCCGCGAAGCTTCCACGAAACGGGCGTCGAAGTGGGCGAGCGCGTAGCCCGCGCGGGCAGTACCCAAGGCGAGGCAGTCGCCGGCGGGGGGGAGCAGCGACGCTGCGCCGATCTCGGATGGGGCCGCGACGGCGCAGCCCAAAGAGAGGGGCGGGACAGGCTCGGTCAGGCTCGTGTCACCACTTCCACAGCCCACCGCTCCCAAGACGAGAATGACCGGCCCCCGCCGATCTGAATACCGGGGGAACCGGGGCACGGAGAAGACCTCCTGTGAGCCCGAAGTCTTGGATGCGGAACGCCCCGGCGCAACTGCTCCGGGGCGTTAGATCCGGGCCGCGGCGTGGGGTGCGGCCGCGGTCTTCCGTGCGCCCATCGGAAGGGCGCGGGGGCCTCACCTGGCGGAAGTCTCGACGGCCACTTCGCTTGCGGGCTCGGGCTTGTCGGCGGCCTCATCGCTCTTCCCGTTCTCCTGTCCGTCCTCCATGCCCGGCGGCCGCACGCGCTCCCGCGGCGTCGCCTCCTCGCGTCCGTCCCGCGCGAACCTCAGCACCCCCTCGTCCAGCTCGACGTCCGCGAGCGCCGCCGCCAGCGCCTCGAGCAGGTTGTGCACCATGTGGAACTGGAGCTGCTCGCACACGTGGTCCGGGAGGTCTTCGAGGTCGCCCTCGTTGTCGGCCGGCAGGATGATCCGGTCGATCCCCGCACGGCAGGCGCCGAGCACCTTCTCCTTCAAGCCCCCGATCGGCAGCACGCGTCCGGTCAGCGTGATCTCGCCCGTCATGGCCACGTCGTGCCGTACCGGGTGGTCGCCGAGCGCGCTCACAAGCGCCACGGCCATGGCGATCCCGGCCGACGGCCCCTCCTTGGGGATGGCCCCCGCGGGCACGTGCACGTGGATCTCGTGGTCGCGCAAGCGACGATCGTCTATGCCGAGCTCGCTCGCGTGGCTGCGCGCGTAGGTGAGGGCCGCCTGCGCGCTCTCCTTCATCACGTCGCCCAGCTGGCCCGTGAGGACGAGTCCCTCCTTGCCCCGCATGACGCTCGTCTCGACGAGCATGATGTCTCCGCCCACCGGCGTGTAGAACATGCCCGTCGCCACCCCCACCGTGTCCTCCTCCATCTTCCGCTCGGGGTGGACCTTGGGCTGGCCCAACAGCTCGCGCAGGTCGTCCACGTCCACCCGTACGGACTCGGCATCGCCCGAGGCGATCTTTCGCGCCGACTTGCGACACACCGAGGCCAGCTCCCGCTCGAGATTCCGGACCCCCGCCTCGCGGGTGTAGGCGCTGATCATCCGCCGGATGGCGTCGTCGCTCACCTCGAGCTGCCCGGGCACCAGGCCGTTCTGCCGGATCTGGCGCGGCAGCAGGTAGCGCTTGGCGATCTCGAGCTTCTCGGCCTCCGTATAACCGCGGAACTCGATCGCCTCCATGCGGTCTCGCAGCGGCCCCGGGATCTGCTGGAACACGTTCGCGGTGGCGATGAACAGCACCTGCGAGAGATCGAACGGCACGCCAAGGTAATGATCGACGAACGAATCGTTCTGGGCGGGATCGAGCACCTCCATGAGCGCGGCCGAGGGATCGCCCTGGAACGACACGCCGAGCTTGTCGATCTCGTCGAGCAGGAACACGGGGTTCTTGGTGCCCGCCCGCTTGAGCCCCTCGATGATGCGGCCGGCCATGGCGCCCACGTACGTGCGCCGGTGGCCGCGGATGTCCGCCTCGTCGCGGGCTCCGCCCAGCGACACGCGGACGTACTTGCGCCCCATGGCCTCGGCGATCGAGCGCGCGATGGAGGTCTTGCCGACGCCCGGCGGCCCGACGAAGAGCAGCGTCTGCCCGCTGCGATCGTCCTCGTGCCCGGGCGTGTCCGCGGTGGGAGCCTCGCTCTCGTCGCCCGCGTCGCGGTCCGTCGTCGCGCCTCCGGCGGCCGGCGGGATCGATTCCTGGGCCGCCTCGTCCTCGTCGGCCTCGCCGGTGGCGTCGGCCGTGTCTTCGTCCGCCGCGCCGGTGGCGTCGGTCGTGTCTTCGTCCGCCTCGCCGGACGGATCGTCGCCCGTCTCGCCTTCCCCCCCCGCGTGGTCTGCTTCGCGTGCCTCGTCGGCCTCGCGTGCCTCGGCCTCCTCCCCGGCCTTCGCCTCGCCCTTCGCGACCGCCTCCGCTTCGGCCCGCGCCTTGGCCTCCTCCTGCAGCTTGCGCACGGCCAGGAAGTCGAGCACCCGGTCCTTGACGTCCTGCAGCCCGTAATGGTCGCGCTCGAGGATCTCCTCGGCCCGCTTCATGTCGAGCCGCTCGGTCGTCGTCTCCGACCAGGGCAGGTCGGCGACCGTCTCCAGGAACGTGCGGACGACCTGCGCCTCGGCCGATTCGCGCGGGATGCGCTCCAGGCGCCGTAGCTCGCGGGCCACCTCCTGCCGCGCCTCCTCCGGCAGCTCGAGCGCCTCGATGCGCTCGCGCAGGTCATCGAGCTCCTGCGAGTCGACGTCCTCGCCGAGCTCCTTCTGGATGGCCTTCATCTGCTCGCGCAGGAAGATCTCCCGCTGCCGCTCTCCCAGCTCCTCCTGCACCTGCTCGCGAATCTCCTCCTGCGCCTCGAGCAGCCCGATCTGCTTCTGGAGGTGGATGAGGAGCTTGCGCAGCCGGTCTTCGACCGAGAGCGATTCGAGCAGCTCCTGCTTCTGCTTCGCGTCGAGCTCGGTGTAGAAGGCGACGAGATCGGCCAGCTCGCCCGGCGTCGACACGCCGCCCAGCAGGTGGTCGACGATCTCCTTGGGCACGCCCCGCAGCCGGCTCACTTCGGCAGCGCGCTCGTGGACCTCGCGGTACAGCGCGAGAAAAGCGGGCTCGTCCGGGTCGAGGGGCTCCATGTCCTCCATGCGACGCGCCACGACCTCCAGGTACCCGTCGCGCTCCGTGTATTCGAGGGCCGCGGCGCGCGTGTCGCCCTGGATCACCATCTGGACGCCGCCGGGCACTTTCTGCATCTGCGCGATTCGGCAGATGGTGCCGATGCGGTACAGGACCTCTGGGACGGGGTCGTCGACGTCCTCGTCGGTCTGCGCGACCGCGAAGAGGGTCTTGTTCCCCGCGATCGCGGCCTCGATCGCCTTCATGGTCTTGTCGCGGCCGGCCGCGATGGGTGCCGCCACGGAAGGGAACACGACCGTGCCCCGCAGCGGAATCACGGGCAGGCGGAGGCGGGTCTCGCTGGAATCCGTCTCGGCGTTGCCGTCGCCGCCCCTGCCCTCGCCGCCGAGATCGGCGGTCGTCCCTGGCGGAGTCTCGTGCCCGAGATCCCCTTTGGCGTCGCGTCCCTTGTCGTCTTTCATGCCCTCGGCCTTTGAGGAGCTCCCCGGCGCGGCCGTGAAGGGCCGTCCGAGCCTGTACACCCGAGGACGGTCGGCGATTCCGCCGTCCCGGTCAACGCACCCGCGCGAATGGCGCGGAATCCCGAGGGGGTGCACGTTCCGGGCCCGGCGGAGTGCGCAGGGCACGTCTGAGTTCGGCCTATTTGGCACGGATCGAGGAATGCGGCCTGCCGATCGGGGGTTCCGTGCGCCATGCAGGCATGAGTCGTAGCGTCACCGCGGCCCGCGGCCTGCGGGACATCGAGCGCGGTGCTCGGGCCGGGCCGGCGCCTCGACCCGAGCCGGTGGCTATCGCGGGGCCGGCGCCTTCCGATTGGCCGGAAGCGCCGGGGATCGCCGGGACATCGGGGAGCGTAGAACAACCTCCATGAGCGCGCGCGACGCAGTCACGATTCGACCCCTCACGGCGGTGGCCCTGGGTGCCATCGCGCTGGTCGCCACTGGCTGCAAGCCCAACGTCGGCGACCCGCTGGGGCTCGGGAGCCGCCTGGCGCCCTTCGAGCGCCTTCCCTACCTGCAGGCGGTCGACAGCAGCTCGGCCAGCGTGCGGTGGCTGGCCTACGCCGGCGTGCGGGACAGCGCCGAGTTCCGGGTCGGACGTGAAGGGACCTGGACGCCGCTCGCCGTGACGCGCTTCGACGAGCGCACGACGGCGGTGGGCGGCCCGGTGGCCACGCGCCGCGCGCGCATCACGGG
>JBFIOX010000077.1:0-9806 GCA_041610455.1 Gemmatimonadota bacterium | reverse complement strand
GGCCACCGACCCACCGTCCGTCGACGCCGATCATCCTCATAGGCTCGCGCGCGGCCCCTGGCGTGGTGGGCGGGCATTCCTAAGGAACCAGCCGCGCCACCTTGGCCGGAATCCCGGGCAAGGCCCCGTAGACGAGCCAGAATCTCTCCCCGCGCCTCGTCCACGTCGAGGTGACGCACCAGCGCGCCGCGCGTGGGAAGCTCGTAGGCCGTGAACCGCTCGTTGCTGGGATAGAAGCTCAGGACCACGTCGCCATGGCCCGTGCCGATCCACACGGTGCCCGTCGACTGGTCGACCCGGATCACGTAGGGGAGCAGGTCGGGCAGAGGGAGGTCCCACACGCGGAACGTCTCGGTGAGCGGGTCGAAGCGGGCGATCTGCCCCGCGGAGTACGCCGGGATCCAAATGCCCATGCGGCGCGGCCCCGGGTCGTCCGGAACTCCCGGCGGTGAAGCCAGGTATCGGCGGAGCGTGAGGCGACCACGTGATACGACGAGACGAGGAGGAGCGATGACGAATTTGCGAACGGGGCGCGGGGCCGCCCGGACGGGACTGCTGGGGCTGGCGCTGGGGTTCGCGCCGTGGGGGCTGTCGGCGCAGGAGCGCCCGATCGTGATGATCGACGCGGGACACGGGGGCGACGAGATCGGAGTCGCGCTCGAGGGGTTGGGCGAGAAGGATGTCGTGCTCCAGATCGCGTTCGTGGTGGCGGCCGAGTTCGTCGAGGCCGGGTACGACGTGCGGCTCACGCGCACGGGCGACTACGCGGTGGCCTGGGAGGACCGGCGCGCGGCCGCCGAGCAGGCGGGCGCGGCGCTCCTCTTCATGCTGCACGCCAACGGCGACGAGGATGCGTCGGCGCACGGGGCGGAGGTGTACGCCTTTCCCGAGGCCCCCACGAGCCAGGCGGCCGCGACCCATGTGGCTCGGGCGCTTCGAGGAGCGGGCCTGCGGGTGGTCGAGGAACCGCGCGATTGGCCGTTCCTCCGCTCGCCGAGCGTCGCCACGGTGATGATCGAGCTCGCCTACCTCACCAACCCGTCCGAACGGCGCCTGCTGCTGTCGGAGGAGTTCCAGCACGAGCTGGGCGAGAAGCTGGTGAGCGCCGCCGATGCGTGGGTCGAGGCGAGCCGCCCGTGAGGGCGGCCGTGCTGTCGCTCCCGGCCCTGTTGTCACTTCCCGCGCTCCTCCTCGGCTGCGCGCCGCAGGACCAGACCGCACCGCCGGTCGGGGAGTCGGCGCTCCAAGCGACCCTGCATTTTCCGAGCGGCGTCGCCGTCCACGGCCGCACCCTTTACGTCTCGGAGCAGCGAGGCCAGCGCATTCGACGGATCGACCTCGAGACGGGGCTCATCGAGACGGTAGCCGGCACCGGCGAGCCCGGGTTCTCGGGCGACGGGGGCCCGGCGACGGCCGCGATGCTCGACCAGCCCGAGAACCTCGCCGTGGATGCGGAGGGCCACGTCTACATCGGCGATCTGGGGAACCACCGGATCCGGCGGGTGGACGCGCGCACGGGGGTGATCAGCACGGTCGTGGGGAGCGGCGAGCCCGGCTTCGCCGGCGATGGAGGCCCTGCCACCGCTGCCCGCATCTCGAACCCGTTCGGTCTGGGGATCCACCCGAACGGGGATCTCTACTTCGCCGATACGGAGAACCAGCGCATCCGGAAGGTCGACACCACCACCGGGATCATCACCACGGTGGCGGGGAACGGGACACGCGGCTTCGGGGGCGACGGTGGCCCGGCAACCGAGGCGTCGCTCTCGCGCCCGCACGTGCTCGCGTTCGCGCCCAACGGAGATCTGCTCATCGGCGACTCGTTCAATCAGAGGATCCGCCGCGTCGACCTCGAGACGGGGATCATCCGCACCATCGCCGGCACCGGCGAGCAGGGGATCACGGGTGACGGAGGCCCCGCGTCGGAAGCGCGCTTCGTCTTTTTCGGCGAGCTGGCCACCGACGCGGACGGGAACCTCCACCTGTCCGGCGTGGGCAACCACGTGATTCGGACCATCGACCTCGAGACCGGGATCATCACCCGCACCGCCGGCACCGGACGCTGGGCGTTCTCCGGGGACGGGGGCCCGGCCCTCGAGGCCGATTTCCACCTGCCGTACGGCCTCGACGTGGATTCGGCGGGCCACATCTACGTGGCCGACTTCTGGAACTGGCGGGTGCGCCGCATCGACCGGGCGACAGGCGCGGTGGAGACGGTCGCGGGAGGAGTGTCTCCGCCCGACGGCACGGAGCACTACCACTTTCACTTCGAGCCCTGACCTCCGCCGGCCGGCGTGGCGGCTGCCTTCGGCGAACTCACCATTCTCGAGTGCTCGAAGGCCCGTCACCATCACGGGCCGGGCCCCCGCGCAGCATCGGACGGCCGGGCGACGCGGCGGATCCCGCGTCACCCGGCCATTCGGCACCAGCCGCTGAAGGGCTAGGTCCCGACGATCACGTTGGGGTCGGGTTGGCCGTCTCCGTCGCAGTCGAAGTTCCCGTTGTCGACCGCGACGCCCTTGTTTCCGGTATACAGGTTCGCGCCCGTGTCCGCGTTGAACACGAGGCCCACGCCGGGGGCGTTCCCCTGCAGGTTGTTGCCACGGAAGGTGTTGTCGCACGCCTGCCGGACCGAGACGCCGCCCTGCCCGCCATTCTTGATGATGTTGTTCTGGACGACGTTGCCGGTCGCGATGAAGCCCTGTCCTCCCACGACCAAGCCGAAGTTGACCGCGCCGTCGAGCTGGTTCGACTTGACCGTGGTGCCCGTGAGCGGGACGCCGATCGGGATGACCAACATGGAGCTTGCCCACCCCCCGGCGACCGAGTTGAGCTCGAGCGTGTGGTTGATTCCAGAACGAAGTCGGATCCCGGTGACGCCGGCGCCCACGACGTCGTTCCGCTCGACCACCGCATCTGTCGTCCCGGCCTGGATCTGGATCGCCGAGAAAGTGGCTACCCCGGCGTCGGTGGCGTCGTAGGAGTTGTGCGCGACGTACGGTCCCGAGGACCCCTGGAACCACGAGCACACCGCCCCGCACCGCACGTGGTTGCGCGTGAAGATCGGATCGTTTCCGGTTGCGATGTAGGCGGTCGTCACCTGGCGGCCATCGAGGCTCAGGCGGTTGACCGACACCCGGTCACCGGACACGAAGAGGAGCGCGAAGTCCCCGCCCGAAGGTCCGAAGAGCCCCGACCCCGCGCTGGCGCACGTGATCGTGACATCGTCGGTGGCGACGGTGATCCCGTTGCCTCCTCCGTGGCTGTTCACGAGCTCGATGAGCCCGTCAATGGCGATCACGTCTCCCGGACTGGCGCCCGTCACGGCGGCGTCCAGACCGGTCTCGTCGTTCACGACGATCGTGGGCGTCAGCGGGCAGGCCGCGGCTCCGCCCGGGGTGTGGTTGGCCGACACGACCATCCGGTCGGTCTCCTGCGGTCCCTGCATGGTCTCGCCGCAACCGACCGTGAGGCCCAGTGCGGCCAGCACGGTGATGAGGGGATGAGGCCCGAGGTTGAAGGTGCGAGGCATGAGCCACCTCCTTGAGCTGCGCGGCCGGATCGTGGAGGTCCGGGATTCGGCGAATCGGATGTGCGCTGCGGTATTCCTTTCGGTGATGGGGACCGACCTCATCCAGCCGCAGATGAAAAAGTCGAGGCCCCGGCGTGCGCGGTATCGCATGCGGCGGGGCCTCGGGGGCGACACCCGAACGTCGCGCGGCCGCGTTCGCGGGATCCGCGCCGGGGTGTCGGAATTCCCGGTGGGACGATCATGGTCGAGCTCGTGGAGGTGTTGCGCCGACGGGTTGTTCTCATCTAACGACGTGCGCCACCGGCGGGTGCACCTTACGCCCGGGGTTGAGCGCGCTGCAAGACCCGTCCCCTGCGCGCGGCCGAGGACCCAGTCGGCGAGGGCCGGCGCGGCCGGCACGCCGAGTCGACATCGATCCGAACTGCATGGGAGCCGCCGCGGTCGTCGACGGCTGACACCCCTCCGAGGCCGGCGTAGGTTGCCGCCTCGGACGCGCCCACCTCCCGCACCCGGAGACCCGGCACGATGAAGCCCCTGCTCCTCCTCTCGGCCCTCGCGACGCTGCTCCTCCCGGCCACTGGCGGCGCCCAGACCGCCACGATCCACCGGGACCAATGGGGGGTGCCGCACGTGCTGAGCGACACCGATCGGGGGGCCGTGCTCGGGATGGCGTGGGCGCTCGCAGAGGACGACTGGCCCCTGATCGAGGGGAACTATCTGCACGCGCTCGGGCGCTACGCCGAGCTGGTGGGGGCGGAGGGGGTGGCCGAGGACTGGATGGCCCGGGCGCTCGAGATCGTGCCGCGCTCGGTGGCGGAGTACGAGGGCGCCTCGCCGCGGCTCAAGGGCCTGCTCGACGCCTACGCCACGGGGATGAACGCATGGCTCGCGGCCCGGCCCGAGTCGGAGGTGCGCGTGCTGCGCCGCATCGAGCCCTGGTATCCGCTCGCGCTCATCCGCTACAAGTACTACCAGAACGAATTCCTCGGGTACGCGGGGCTGCGCGGCCAGTGGGTGGACCGGTTGATCGCCGCCGGGCTCGACGACCGACCGCGCGACGCCGGGGGCGCGGGATCCGCCGGCAACCGCGGCGACGCCGGGGGCAGAAGCGCGGACGCCGCCGGATCGGCCGAAAGCCTTGACGCTCGCGGACCGGTCGACAGCCCGGCCACCGCCGAGAGCCCCGACTACTTCGCGCGCCAGTTCGACGTCCTCGGGCGCAGGCCGCAGGGGTCGAACCAGTGGGCCGTGGCACCCTCGCGGACGGCGGCGGGGCACCCGCTCCTCCTCATCAACCCGCATCAGAGCTTCACCGGGGTGCAGCGCTACGCCGAGATCCACCTCGACAGCCGCGAGGGGCTGCGCTTCTCCGGCCTCACGGTGTTCGGCTTCCTGCTCCCCTACATGGGCCACAACGAGGTCCTGGGATGGGCCTACACGGATAACTACGCCGATCACAGCGACCTGTGGGCGGTCCGCTTCGACGACCCGGCGAACCCGCTCGACTATCGGTACGGAGAGGGGACGCGCACGGCCGTGGCCTGGACCGACTCGCTGCGCGTGCGCACGTCGGATGGGTTCGAGACGCGCACGTTCCGGTTCCGCAAGACGCACCACGGGCCGATCGTGGGTCTGACAGAGGACGGCCGGCTGCTCGCGGTGCGGCTCGCCCGCATGGAGGAGGGCGGCTGGTTCGACCAGTGGGACGCCATGATCCGCGCCCGCTCGCTGGAGGAGTGGCGCGCGGCGGTGGGCATGCTGCGCGTGGCCTACATGAACACCATGTACGCCGACCGGGACGGCCACATCGGCTACATCTACAACTCGGCCGTGCCGCGCCGGAAACCCGGCATCGACCCCTCGGGCATCCTGGACGGCAGCGACCCCGACACGGAGTGGCAGGGCTTCCACGAGCTGGACGAGCTGCCGCAGGTGTTCGATCCGCCGAACGGGTGGCTCCTCAACACGAACTCGACCCCCTTCACCGCCGCGCCCGAGCTGCCCTTCGCGCGCGGCGATTTCCCCGCCTACATGGTGGGCGACGAGACCGACAACGCGCGGGCCCACAGCTCGAGACGCGTGCTGGCGACGCTGGAGAACGCGACGTTCGCGCGCTTCGCGGAGCTGGTGTGGGACAGCTACCTGAGCGTGGCCGACGAGGTGCTGCCCCGGCTCGCCGAGGAGTGGCGCGTCATCGCGGCGGGCGAGGCGGCACCACCCGACGGCCTGTCCCGCGGCCCGGAAGCGTGGCGCGAGGTGGCGCGCGCCGTCGAGCGCCTGGGAGACTGGGACCGCACGGCGGACACCGCCTCGGTAGAGACGACCTGGTTCGTCCTCATGGCCGAGCGGCTGGGGCGCCGCGACCCGCGTACCGTCTCGAGTCCCGCGCTCACCGCGGCGCTGGCGGGCGCCCTCTCGGCGCTGCGCGAGGCCCGGGGCGGCACCGAGGTCGCGTGGGGGCAGATCAACCGGCACCAGCGGCCGCTTCCCGGGGCACCCCCGCGCGCGCTCGACCCCGACCGGCCCAGCCTCCCCGTGGGCGGGGCCAGCGGCGGGCTGGGCTCCGTGTTCAGCTACTACAGCGGGCCGCCCGGGAGCGCCGCTCCACGGCTCGGCATCGCGGGGAACTCGTTCGTCAAGGTCGTCGAGTTCGGCCCCGTGCCCCGTGCCGGGTCGATCCTCAACTTCGGCCAGAGCGGAGACCCCGATTCTCCCCATTTCTTCGACCAGGCCGGCCTGTACGTGGAGCGGCGCTTCAAGCCGGCCTGGTTCACGCGCGAGGACGTCGAGGCCCACGCGGTGCGCTCCTACACGGTGGGGCCGGACGGGAGGGTGCCGTAAGTCGGCTCGCGGACGGCGCGGGCGGCTGGCGGCTCGCGCGCGGCCTCGTCCGTCTCCTCCCCGTGTGGCTGACGGTCGGCGGCGTCGGGCCGGCCCGGGCGCAGGTATCCCAGGCGGGCCCGTGGCTACAGTACGCGGCGCCGGAGGAGGCCGGCTGGTCGGGCGCGGCGCTCGACGCGGCGCGGAGCGAGGCCGAGCGCCTGGGCTCGGCGGCCGTCATGGTCGTCTACCGTGGCCACGTGGTCGCGGCCTGGGGCGACGTGGCGCGCAGGCTCGAGACGCACTCGATCCGCAAGACGCTCCTCAACGCGCTCTACGGCATCGCCGTGGCGGAAGGCCGCGTCGATCTGTCCACGACGCTCGGCGAGCTCGGCATCGAGGACCGGGGCCCCCTCACGGAATCCGAGCGAAGCGCCACGATCGAGCACCTGTTGCGCTCGCGCTCGGGGGTGTTCGTCCCCGCGGCCTACGCGCCCCGCGAGCAGGACGAGGCCCGGCCGCAGCGCGACCGCTATCCCCCGGGGCGAGCCTTCTTCTACAACAACTGGGACTTCAACGTGCTCGGCTCGATCCTCGACCGGCTGGGGGGGCCGAATCTCTTCGTCCAGTTCGCCGAGCGGATCGCCGCGCCGCTGGGCATGGAGGATTACGAGCCGGGAGACGGGTTCTACGCGCTCGAGCCCAGCCGCTCCGATCACCCGGCGTACACCTTCCGCATGTCGACGCGGGACCTGGCCCGGTACGGCGTGCTGTGGACGCGCCGCGGGATGTGGGGGGACACGCGGATCCTGAGCGAGGCGTGGGTCGACGCCAGCTGGTCGTCACCCGAGCCGCTCGCCGATGGGCGCGGCTACGGCTACCTCTGGCACCTCGGCGCGCCGGGGGTGTTCCCCGCCGGCAGTCCGCTGGCCGTCCTCGATCCCTACGAGCGCTACGTCGCGCTGGGGACGGGCGGACAGATGATGATGGTGCTCCCCGAGCTGGACCTCGTGCTCGTCCACCGCGGCGATACGGATCACGATCGGCGCCTGCTCGACCCCTCGCAGGGTCGCACGATTCGGGACGTGGAGGTGTTGGGTCTGTTCGCGATGATCCTGGCCGCCCGCACGGGAGAGGCCACGGCCGAGCCGCGCACCGCGCCCCTCTCGCCCGCTCCGCTGTCGAGCGTCCGCCCCGCCCTGCCCGAGCGGACGGCGGCCGCGCTCTCGCCGGCCGAGATCGACGAATACGTCGGGCGCTACCGCCTCGGGCGGGGAGGCGAAGCGCGCGTATTCCGCTTCGGGGGTGACCGCCTATTCCTTTCGAACCCCGCCGAGGGCGAGCTGGAGCTGTTCCGTCTCGAGGGCGACGTGTTCTTCGCCCGCATGGCCGCCCAGCTGACGATCGAGTTCTTGCGGGACGGTTCGGCGCGCGTGCGCGCGATCCGCGCCAGCGAGCCGGGCACGACCGTCACCGCAGAGCGGATCGACGGGTGACGGCCCGCGGGTGAGGGTCGCCCGGTGAGGGCCACCGGGTGACAGCCACCGGGTGAGCCCTCCGAGAGGACCGCCCGGTAAGGCCGGCCAGCCGGGCGCCCGGGCCCGCGCGGGCGACGAGCGACTCAGGGCGTGACCACCCCGCCGGAGGCGACCGTGAACGCGAGGCCCGGCTCGATGCCCGAGCCGGGGGTGTCGACGACGCGCGTGAGCAGCACCCCGTTCGCGCGGACGCCCTGGGTCGCCGCCCCGGTGGCGTTCTGCGCGCACACGTTGGGGTCGCTCACCCGGATCCGTTGCTCGCTTCCGACGGGCACGTCGGCGAGCTCGATCTCCCACCGGTCGGCGCCCACGGCCTGCATGTTCACCCGCACGAAGGCTCGCCAGCCGGGATGGATGTGCGTCTGACCGACGCCCTGGACGCAGGCGGGGAACTGCTGCTGGACGGCCGGATCGATGCTCGTCGAGGCCGCGTACACGAACCGCACCGTCGCGGTGGCCGATCCCGGTGGGCCCGCCGGGTCGTCGCCGGCGCACCCCATGAGCACGACACCGCACGACGCGAGCGCGATGGCCAACGACGACGACCCCAAGCGGCGCGGGCGGTTCATCCCTCCCCCTCCTTTCGACGGACGCCGGCCCGGACCGACGCCCGGCCACGCGCCTCTGGCGGACTGCCTTGCCATGCCTTCCACCGGCTCGGCACGTTCCTCAGCTGATTGAATCACCCTGCGTCCGGTTCGGTTCCGGACGCCAGCGGCTCGCACATCGCGCACGCTTCCTCTGCCGGACGACACCATGAACAGAACCTCCGTCACCTCGCCGTTCGTTCCCGTCACACCGCCGTTCGTTCCCCGGACGCTCGTACGCCGGCTCCTCCTCGGCGCGACCCTGCTCTTCGCGGCCCCCGCCGTCGCCCCCTCGCCCGTGCTCGGGCAGGCGGCGCAGCAGGCGGGCGGGTCGGCTCTCGCGGACACCGATCTGAGCGCGCTCGAGCTCCGCAACATCGGGCCGGCGATCAACGGCGGCCGCATCGCCGACATCGACATCCACCCCGAGAACGGGAACATCTGGTACGTGGCGGTCGGCTCGGGCGGGGTGTGGAAGACGGTGAACGCCGGCACGACCTGGACGCCCATCTTCGACGACCAGCCCTCGTACTCGATCGGCTCGGTGGCGATCGACCCGAGCGAGCCGTCGACCGTGTGGGTGGGGACCGGCGAGAACATCGGCGGGCGGCACGTCGGGTTCGGCGACGGCATCTACAAGTCGACCGACGGGGGCCAGACGTGGCGCAACATGGGGCTCCCCGAGTCCGAGCACATCTCGACGATCCGGGTGCACCCGGAGGACTCGGACGTGGTGTGGGCCTCGGTCCAGGGGCCGCTGTGGACCCCCGGCGGACAGCGCGGGCTCTACAAGACGACGGACGGGGGAGAGACCTGGCGCCGGGTGCTGGGCGACGACCAGTGGATGGGCGTGACCGACCTCGTGCTCGACCCGCGGGATCCGGACGTCCTCTACGCGGCCACCTGGCAGCGGCACCGCACCGTGGCCGCCTACCTGGGCGGCGGGCCGGGATCGGGCCTCCACAAGAGCACCGACGGGGGCGAGTCGTGGCGCAAGCTCTCCACGGGCCTCCCCTCCGGCAGCATGGGGAAGATCGGGCTCGCGATCTCGCCCCAGAACCCCGACATCGTGTACGCCGCGATCGAGCTCGAGCGCCGCTCGGGCGGGCTGTACCTGTCGAAGGACCGGGGCGAGTCGTGGGAGAAGATGTCCGACGCCGTGTCGGGCGGCACCGGGCCGCACTACTACCAGGAGCTGTACGCCTCGCCGCACCGCTTCGGGCGTCTCTACCTGGTCTCGAACGTGACCCAGATCTCCGACGACCACGGCGCGAGCTTCCGCTTCATGGATCTCGACACGAAGCACTCCGACGATCACGCCATCGCCTT
>JBFIOX010000076.1:0-9843 GCA_041610455.1 Gemmatimonadota bacterium | reverse complement strand
TGGATCGGCACCCGCCCCCGGAGGAAGCGTGGGCCAGGCGCTGCTCGCGCGCGGCGCGCACCACGTCAGCATGACCCGCCTCCTCCCGATCGGCGCGCGACAGAATGGGGCCCGCGGATGGCCCTCGGTGCCGGAGCGCGTGCACGACCGCCCTTACGCCGGGGTGCTCGAGTCGGCGCGGGAATCCGTGGGTGCGGTGTTCGAGGGAAGCGGGCCCGACCCGGAACGGGTCACGGCCCTGATCGACACGGTCCGCGAGCAGATCGTCGACCGCGGCAGCGCCCTACGCGAGATCCTGTCGGTGAAGGAGTACGAGAACCACACCTACTGCCACTCGGTCAACGTCGCCGCGCTGTCGCTGCTCCTCGGGCGCCGGATCGGGCTCGATGACGCGCAGCTCGACATGCTCGCCGAAGGCGCGCTCCTTCACGACGTGGGCAAGCGGGGCGTTCCGGTGGAGATCATCCGGAAGGCGGGTCCGCTCAACCAGCGCGAGTGGCGCATCATGCAGCGGCACCCCGCCCTCGGCGCGGAGCTGTTGGCCACGACGGGCGGGTTCTCGGCCCTCACGCCCACCATCGCGCTCGAGCACCACCGCGAATACGGGGGCGGCGGGTACCCCGACCTGGGGGATCTCGAGCCACACCTGATCAGTCAGATCGTGGCGGTCGCCGATACCTACGAGGCGCTGACGGGGGCGCGGGCGTACCGGCCCCCCCTCGTCCCCGACGAGGCCTGCCTCATCTTGGCTCGCATGGCGGGCGCGAAGCTCAACCCCGCCCTGGTCCGCTCATTCGTGGGCCTCATCACCTTCTTCCCGCTCGGCAGTCTGGTGCGTACGTCCCGGGGCGAGGTGGGGGCCGTGATCGGGACGTTCGAAGAGGAGCCTCTCCATCCGACGATCGTGCTCGTGGGGGAGGACGGGTCGGCGCTCAGTCCCCGCCGGACCATCGACATGGCGGCGCGTGGGCCCGACGGGGCCTACCTGCGCTACGTCGTGGAGACGCTCCCCTCGCCGGCCGGGCGCCTTCCCGACGATGTATGGGCGATCGAGGAAGCGGGACCGGCGATGGTGCCGGGCGAAGCCGAGCCCCAGCGACCTCCGGTCGGGGGCCGGGGGTCCGGTCAGCGGCCGGCCCGCCCCGAGCGCCGGCCCGTGGCGTGAGCGTCCCCGCGCGGGCGGCGGTCTAGGGGGGAGGCGGCGGCTCCCACAACTCCACCCGCGCCCCGTCGCAGTCGAGGAACCATCCGAACTTCCCGAACTCGTACGACTCCCGCTTCGGGTCGACCCACACGCCGGCCCCCTCGAGGCGGGCCAGCACGTCGTCCAGATCGCGAACGCGAAAGTTGACCATGAACGGGTGGGCCGCGGGCTCGCCCCCGGAGGCGAAATACTCCGTGCCCGCGGGGAACACTTCCCACGCCGTGAAGGTCGGGGCGCCGCCGAGGTCCGTTCCGCCGAACACCACGTAGCCATCGTCGCGCGGCCGCACGCCCAGCCGGTCCGCGTACCATCCCTTGAGGGCGGCCGGATCGGGCGAGGTGAAGAAGATGCCGCCCACCCCCGTCACCCCGCCCGCGTGCGCCGTCGGAGGTCGCCCGGGGAGGGCCGGCTCCCACAGCTCGACCTTCTGCCCGTCCGGGTCCATCACCCAGGCGAAGCGGCCGTCTTCGCTCTCGAGCTCCTCGTCGATCACGGTCTCTCCCGCCGCCCGAAGGCGCGCCAGGAGCGTGTCCAGCCCGCGGACCCGGTAGTTGACCATGAAAGATTCCACGCTGGGCTCGAAGTACCGCGTCGAGTCGGGGAACGGCCCGAACACCGTGAGCGCGTCCGCACCCGTATCGGCCTCTCGCCACGCGAACCACGCGCCGCCGCCCGGTGAGAACCCCAGCCCCAGGTGGGTCTCGTACCAGGCGCGGAGGGCCTCCGCATCGGGTGTCTTGAAGAACAGGCCGCCGAGGCCCGTGACGCTCACGGTTCCCCGGACCGGTGCAGGGAATGCGCGCTGCGCTGGTCGGTCGGCAGCAGGACCAGATCGGCGACGTTCACGTGCGGCGGGCGCGTCACCACGAAGGCCACCACGTCGGCCACGTCCGCGGCGGTGAGCGGCGTGTAGCCCCGGTACACCGAGCGGGCCCGCTTCGCGTCCCCGTGAAACCGGACGATGGAGAACTCGGTCTCGACGAGCCCGGGATCGATGCTCGACACCCGGATGGGCGTGCCGAGGAGATCCAACCCCGTTCCCTCCGATATGGCCCGTACCGCGAACTTGGTCGCATTGTAGACGTTCCCCCCGCGGTAGACCTGATGACCGGCGATGCTCCCCAGATTGACGATGTGGCCCCGCCCTCGCTCGATCATCGCCGGAAGCAGCGCGCGCGTGACGAAGAGGAGTCCCTTCACGTTGGTGTCGATCATGCGATCCCAGTCCTCCAGATCGCCCTCTTGGATCAGCGACATGCCCGACGCGAGTCCCGCGTTGTTGATGAGGATGTCGGGAACGTCGCCCCGATCGACGAGGCGGCGGGACGTCTCGAACACGGCCTCCCGGTCACGCACGTCCACGCGCGACCAGGTCGCCCGGACCGCGGCGGCGGCGGCGAGTTCCTCGGCGAGCGGGGCGAGGCGCTCCTCGCGACGGGCCCAGAGCACGAGATCGGCGCCCTCCCCGGCCAGACGCCGCGCGCAGGCCTCGCCGATGCCCGCGCTCGCGCCCGTGACCAGCGCGAGCCGCCCCTCCAGTGGCCTCACGTGCCGCCCGCGGCCCGCCGGCCGCGCCGCGGGCCCCCGCTCTCTAGCGCAAGGCGAATCGCTCCGGCCGGGGTCACGGAGGCCCCTCTCTCCCGGCTGTCGCCGTAGCCCCCAGTCGCCGATCCAGGAAGTCGGCGGCCGCCTCGAAGGCGGCGAGCCAATTGCGGTGGAGAAGGAAGCCGTGCACCTCGTCGGGGAACACGAGCTGCTCGACCTCGACCCCGCGCCGCCGAAGCGCTTCGAACAGATCCACCGACTCCGAGAACGGCACGTTGCGATCGTCGTCGCCGTGGATGAGCAGCACCGGCGAGCGCCACCCGTCGATCCAGGACATCGGAGACGAAGCGTAGGCCAGACGCGCGAACTCCTCTCGCGCCGCCGCATCGTAGGAGGGGACGAAGTTGCGCACCACCACGTTCCAGTCGTGCACGCCGTGCACGTCGACTCCGGCCGCGAACATGTCCGAGTTGCGAGCCAGGCCGAGCGCCGTGAGATACCCGCCGTACGACCCTCCCCAGAGCCCGATGCGGGCCGGGTCGACATCGGCGCGACCGGCCAGAAGTCGGCCCGCGGCCACGACGTCCCGATACTCGCTCGCTCCCCGCGCCCCGTAGTCGAGCGCCTCGCGGAACTCCAGGCCGTATCCGGTGCCGCTGCGGTAGTTCACCGAGAGCACGACGTAGCCGCGGCTCGCGAGATACTGGTTGAGCGCGTACGTGTTGTGGTAGTAGCGGAGGTAGTGCCAGCCGAGCAGCATCTGCCGCCGCGAGCCACCGTGGAAGAAGAGGACGGCCGGACGGCGCTCTCCGGCGCGCGCCTCGCGGGGCAGGAAGAGCTGCCCGTGCACCCGGACGCCGTCTTCCGCCTCGAAGGTCACGGGCTCCGGGGTCACGAGCGACCCGTGCGGAAACTCGGGCGGCATGAAGCCCGCGACGAGCGGACGGCGGTCGCGTCCCCCGGGTGCCACCTCGGCGTGGGCGGGCGTGCGCGCGTCCGATGCCAGAAACGCGAAGGTGCCGTCCGCCAGCGCAGCCGGGCCCCATTCGATGCCCGTGCCCGTCGTCAGCGCGGTAGGTCCGGCGTCTCCCGGCGCGACCCGCCACAGGTGCCGGCGGTCGATGTCGTCCTGATTGGACGAATAGATCACGGCGGCTCGATCCGGGGTCTGGATCACGTGCTCCACCTCGAAGTCCCCGGGAGTCATCAGCGTCGCCTCGCCCCCCGACGCGGGTACCGCGTAGAGGTGGACCCAGCCGTCGCGCTCCCAGGGAAACACCAAGTGATCCGAGGCCATCCACAACAGCGCGTCGCCCGACACGCCGTGAAAGGCGCTGCCCCGGCCCTCCGCGGCTCGCCACACCTCGCGACCCCGTCCGCTCTCGAGGTCGGCCACCCGGATCGACCAGGGCAGCGCGGTCCTCAAGGGCGAGAAGGGAAGCCGGGATCGCTCGTTCGGAATTCGGATGAACGCGATCCGCGTTCCGTCGGCCGACCACACCGGCGATCCGTCGCGGTCCAGGCTGGGATCCAGGTAACGCAGCGATCCCGTGGGCAGGTGGAACACCCCGATGAAGGCGTGGTCATCGCGATCGCTCACGAACGCGAGCCGGCTTCCGTCGGGCGACCAGGTGAGCGAGCGTGCGCTTCCCCGAACGCGCAGGAGGGGGCGCGCCACGGGGTCGCCGTCCAGCGGCACCGTGTAGACCTGGCCCCGCTGAAGGAAGACGACCGAGCGCCCGTCGGGAGCGAACGTCGGCGAGGCTCCTTCGGCGAGGCGCTGCGGAAGACCTCCGTCGAGCGAACTCCACCAGATGGCCCGCTCCGGCGGCTCGGGAGACGAGGTGGGGTTGGGGATCTCGCCCGCGCGATTCGGCCCTCCCCCTCGCACGAACACGAGGCGACGCCCGTCCGGCGAGAAGGCGAGGCTCGCCAGGTCCTGCCCGTCGTCGACCGCCCATTCGGTGAGCGGGCGGCCCTCGAACCCCGGTCCCTCCGCGACCCACACGTTGCGCGCCCCCCGGTCGTAGCGGATCCACGCGAGGGCGGCGCCGACGGGCGAGGCGACGACGTCGGTGGAGAAGGGGGCCGTGAGGATGTCCTCGAGCGAATAGGTGGCCTGCGCGGCGAGACCCGCGGGAGCGAGCAGCCCGACGGCGCCGAGAGCCAACGCCGGCGCCCACCGAGCCTCTCGGTCGCCGGTCGTTCGCGGCCCGCTCCGCCGAGACCGGCGCGAGCTCCGGTCAGCGCCTTCGGAGATAGTAGAAGCACCGCTGCGACGCGGCGTCCCGATACAGGCTCTGGACGTCATATCCCCTCCTGAGGTACTCCGCGAACGCGCGCCGGACGTTGTCCCGCCACGCGCGCAGGTCGGGCCCCGCCGCCACGGCCGCCGCCAAATCGGCCGGAATCTCGACGAAGACCTCGTCGCCCTCCGGCAGCTCGAACAGCGTGCCCCCCCCCAGCTCCGGGGCCTCGATGGCGTTCTGATCGTCGGGATAGCCGGCGTATTGCGGGGCCAACTCCCCCTCGACGGCCCACTTCGTCCGCTGGCTCTCGAGATCCCAGCGGACGATGAAGCGGTCCGTTTCTCCGCCGGCATGCAAGGGGCTGCCCGTCTCGTCCCCGTACATGTTGGCGACGTAGCGGACGACGACGGCCCCCAGTCGGTTGATGTTGAGATGGGCGTTGCGCGCCACCATCGGGTCGAAGGTCCAGAACACCGTGTCGACCCCTTGGCCCAGGAGCGCCTCGCGCTGGAACAGCTTGAGCCGGCGTCCCAACCCCATCCCGCGTGCAGATTCGTGCACGGCCAGCATGTGCGACCAGTGCGCGATTCGCCCTTCGTGCATCGCGAGGAGGGAGTACACGAAGCCCACCAGGTCTTCTCCCTCGAACGCGCCCGCCAGGAGCCCACCGATCTTCTGCGACACCTGGAGCAGCGATGCGGGGACCACGTCCGAGAACCCCTCTCCCCAAGTGTCCCGCTGCAGCTGCACGCACGCCCGGAAATCTGCCAGCGATGAGAGGTGGCGCAGGGTCGTCATGGCGTCACGCACGCGCGCGGCCGGTGGAGAACGACTCGCTCCTCGCGGTCAACGAGGCGATCCGCTCGCGATCGACCGCGATCCCGAGCCCGGGTCGCGCCAGGGGCACGTCGACGAAGCCGTCCGCGCTCATGGTCCACTCCGGGTCGACCACGTCGCGCTCCCAGTATCGGCGGCTGGGAGACAGGTCGCCGGGCAGGCTGAAGTTGGGCAGCGACGCCAGGGCCACGTTGTATGCGCGCCCGATCCCGCTCTCGAGCATGCCCCCGCACCACACGGGAACGCCGCCCCCCGCCGCGATGTCGTGGATCCGGCGGGCCGCCGCGAACCCCCCCACGCGGCCGGGCTTGACGTTGATGATGCGCCCGCTGCCGAGCGCGAGCATGTCCTCCGCGCTCGCGGCGTCGACGACCGACTCGTCGAGACAGATCGGCGTCGCCAGGCGTGCCTGCAACGAGGCGTGTCGCAGCAGGTCGCCGGCCGCCAGCGGCTGCTCGATCATGATGAGATCATGCGCATCGAGTCGAGCCAGATGATCGGCGTCCGACAGGTCGTAGGCCGCGTTCGCATCGACAGCCAGCGGGTGCGCGGGGCCGAGCTCCCCCCGCACCGCCGCCACGTACTCGAGGTCCGCTCCGGGCCGGATCTTGAGCTTGACCTTGCGGTAGCCGTCGGCCACGGCGCGCTCGGCTCGCTCGACGAGCGCGGCGGGCGAGTCCTGAATGCCGATCGAGATGCCCGTGGCCACGCGCTCGCGGGTCCCCCCGAGCAGCCGCGCCAGGGCCACGCCGCGCTTCTCCGCCGCCAGCCCCCAGCACCCCATCTCGAGCGCGGCTTTCGCCATCCGGTGCCCCTGAACGCCCTGGTCGAGCAGCGTGCCGACCGCCTCGGGGCCGGCCAGCTCCACACCCAGCACCCGCGGCAGCAACCACGCCCCCAGCGCGAGCCACGCCGTTTCCACCGTCTCGGGCGAGTAGTTCGGCTGCTCGCCGGCCACGCACTCCGACCACGACGTCGCCCCGCTGGCATCCTCCAGCTCGAGCAGGAGGATGCGGCGCTCGTCCATCCATCCGGACGAGATGACGAAGCGCTCGCGCAGCGGCAGCCGGATCTCCCGAAGCGTGACGCGCTCGATCTGAAGTGAAGGCATCGCTCGCTCCGGCCAAGCCCAAGAGTGTGTGTGGCTCAAGATAACCGGCCGGCGGGACCGGCGGGGAGGCGTCGCGGCCCGGCGTGCGCGCGGGCGACGCCGGCGGGCGGACGGCGGTGGGGCGGCGGGAAGCCGCCCGGTACTGGCGGGGACGAACCGGAGGCCGGAATGTAAGCCCGCCGCCGGCCGCGCGGGTCGAGGCGAGGGCCAGGGGGCTCACGGTCGAGGAGGCAGGATTGGATTGCACGCCCATGCTGGTCGTCCAAGATGTTCCCGCGAGCTCGCGGTGGTACCAGGAGCTCCTCGGGCTCGTGAGCGCGCACGGCGGTGAGGAGTTCGAGATGCTGATGGGGGATGGGCGGCTGCTGCTCATGCTCCATCATCTCGATTTCGCCGAGCACCCGGCCATCGGCGATCCGCGCGAGGGGGGACCGGGGCGTGGGGTGCTGCTCTATTTCAGCGTGGAGGATGTGCAGGCCGCGTACGAGCGGGCCGGGAGGATGGAGGCCGACCTGGTCGACGAGCCGCACCACAATCCGAACGCGCGCGCGGTGGAGTTCAGTCTGCGGGACCCGGACGGGTACTCCGTCACGGTCTCGCAGTGGGGCGCCGGCGGCTGATCCAGGCCGGCCATCTAAGGTGGGGACGACGATGAGGAGGGGGATGATGGAGAAGACGACGGGAAGCTTTCGGACGACGGTGCGCGGCCTGACGGTCGTCGCGCTGGCGGTCGGGGCGGCGCTGGCCGCGGCTGCATGCGAGGGGTCCATCCTGGGCAGCGATCCGGGCACGGGCGTCTCGGTGCTCGTCCTGCGCGGCCCCCTGTCGCCGGTCGAAGGGGAGGGGCAGACCAACGTCGAGCCGGTGCCGGGCGCCCTGGTGCGCGTGCGACAGGAAGTGGGATCGGCGGGAGCCGAGAGACGAACCGGCGAGGACGGAACGGTCGCCCTGCTCGTCCTTCCCGGACGTTACGTCGTGGACGCGACCGACTGTCCCGGCTCGCTCGTGCTTCCGCCGGCCGTCTCCATCGAGGTAAGCCGCGGCGCGATGAAGTCCATCGAGCTCCACTGCGATACCGGCATTCGCTGACCCGGAGCTAGATGGGCATTCCTGGGTGCGCGCCCGCCCCCGTGGCGGGCGCCCCCGCGAGTCTGGCGCCGGGGAGCGGTCGCGTGCCGGCGGGAGCGGACCCTACGCCCCCGCACCGGCTCCCGGTCGGGCGTGGACCGATCGGGCTCGGGCTGGAAGCGGAGATCATCGGCGTCGGGCTAGAAGCTCAGATAATGGCTCAGCTTCAGGATGAACACGTTCTCCGCGGGCGCGGAGAACAGACCCCCGAAATCCCGCCCGAAGTCGAAGTCGCCCACATCGAGGCGCTCTCGCCGGCTGTGCTGCCACACCAGGAACACGAGCGACCCGGGGCGATACTCCCAGCGTAGCACGGCGTTGCCGCGCAGCGAACGGACGTTGAAGTCGCGATCGCTCGTGGCCGCATCCGGCACGCCGTCGCCGTCGAAGTCGAAGTGACGCCGGTCGTCGCGCGCGCAGGTCCGACCGCCGACGCAGGTCACCCCATCGGGCCCCTCGACCGCCGTGCCCTCCGCAAAGTCGATGAAGTCGAACGACTCCGGCCGCTCGAGCTGCCGATAGCCCGTGAAGTCGCCGGACGAGAGCAGCGGTTGCGCGAACAGCTGCAGACTGAGGTCGGGACTGAAGGCGACGTTGACGCGCGTCTCCATGGAGAGCGTGTTCCGCGTCAGGTCGCCGAACACGTAGCGGCTTCCGAACGTGGGCTGGTAGGGCACCGCGCCGGATGTGGTGACGTACTGGGCCGGGTTGCGCTCCCGTGTGTACCGGGGGGAAAGCTCGATCTCCCAGTTGGAAGCCGGCCGGAACGCAAGCTCGAGCGAGGTCTGGATCTGGTCTCCGGGGGCCGAGAGCTGCGTTTGGTAGCCGAACGAGGGTTCGAGGCTGATGGCGGCGCGCCGGTCCGTGTTGAACTCGATGTTGAAGTTCACCTCGGCCGGATCCGACATCAGCGGCCCGCCGCGCGTCTGCGTGTCGGACTGGCTGGCCGGCGAGAAGAACGTCCTCAGGTTCAAGCCCCAGTTGTTGAGGAACGTGAAGTTTCCGCTCAGGAAGACCGCGCCGCTCTCGTGCGAGCGGGCCCAATTGGCGCTCGAGAGAACGTCGTCGAGCAGCGAATGACGGAAGTTGTGGAAGGTGAACAGGCTCAAGTTGTAGTTGCGGAACAACGAGCCGGGGCGGATCTCCCGATAGCCGATGCGTGCGCCGATGTCGAGACGCTCGCCGGTGGTGATGAAGCCGAAGTCGTTGACCTCGAACCCGGGGCTCTGCTGCCCGAGCCAAGTCGACCAGGTCCAGTGTACCCCCCCCTGCTTCTCGAGCTGGACGCGCCAGTCGCTGCCGAACATCGAGGTCGCCGTCGAATCGACCGAGAGGTAATCGGCGTCGGGCCGCTGGAAATAGTGGATGGAGCTCCGCTGCAGACGCAGGATGGCGTCCGTGGAGCCCCGCACGAGGCTGCTCGAGTAGAAGCCCCACAGTCGCCAATCGCGCGCCCGGCTTCCCCCCCACTGGTGCTCGAAATCCAAGCCGAAGCTGTAGGCGCTCGAGGGCAGGAAATCGAACGATCCATCGTCGGGCAGCTCGCGCACGAGGCCGGTCGCGATCACGCCCACCTTCGATCCCCCGCCCCGGAAATCCTGCTGCAGCCGGAGCACGCCGTACTCCGTCTGCGGCTCGGCGACGTAGCGCGACAGGGAATCTCCATCGGCGAAGTAGGCCCTGCCCCGCTCGCGGCCGGTCACCGCGGCCATCGCACCCACCGACAATCCGGCGGGCGTGCGACCCGTCAGCTTCGCCGCGCCGAGGAT